>NZ_DGRF01000032.1:0-41618 GCF_002390995.1 Clostridium sp. UBA4395 | reverse complement strand
ATTATCAAAAATCGATCAGACACCTCAATCTATACTTTACATCCTATAATTCATAAGTTACCATATTGATGTATATATATATAGGACATATGTCATGATAAGGAGAATTTATGAAAAAAATATTGAATCAGCAACTCTTAAACAAGTATTTTGTTAAGTACAATATAGAAGAACTATTTGATGAGGAGATAGTAAACTATGCTCAACTCCATTTTTATGAAAAAGATGAAGTTATATTAGAAGCAGAGGATGAGCTTGAGTATTACTATTTGCTTGTAGATGGGAAAATTAAAATATCATATCTTTTTGAAAATGGTAAATCAATGCTATTAAAGTTTTATAAAGACTTTAATACTATAGGAGATTTAGAGTTTTTAAAAAATAAGCCCATACAATGTAATGTTGAAGCTATAGAAAATACTTTTTTAATTGCCATACCATCAACTATACTTAGAGCAAATTATATTGATAATGTGAACTTTTTGCATCATTTAGTAGGTTCTTTAAGTGAAAAACTTCATGAAACCATTAATAATAGTTCATATAACTTTGTATATCCTCTTGTAAATAGGCTAGCTAGCTACCTAGTTGAGCATTTAAAAGATGATAGAAATTATATACTTTTAAACTCATCATTTAAAGAGATTGCTGAATTTTTAGGAACAACTTATAGGCATTTAGTGAGAACATTTAAAGAGCTTGAATCAAAATCAATTATAAAATGTGATAATAAAAAAATATATATATTAGATGAGGATAGACTTAATGAGTTATCTAAAAATGTGTATATGAAATCTCTTTAGATACAGAAGTAATATATGTAAATGTAGAAGAACCATTCATAAGATAAAATTATTTTTAATATATATAAAATGTAGATAAATAATTAAGGGGACTATTATGAGTTATACTACTGAAAGACAACCACAAGGCATAGCAAAAAGTGTTGAAGATTTTTTAAGAGAAGGACTTGTTGCAGAAGTAGTGGCTATAAATGATTATAGTCATTTTATAGCAGTTACAGAAAACAAAGAACTTAAAGAATTATTTCATCATATTATGGAAGATGAAAAAAGGCATTATGCAATGTTTTTAAACGCTCTAAGATGTGTTGATCCAGAACAGGCGGAATTACAGGAAGAAGCCAAAGAACATGTAGATATATCATCTAAAGAGAAGTATAAAGACTACACTAATAAATATGATAAGGAAGTTAATCTGCTTGCAACTATTAGAGAAGGAATAAAAGGAGAGCTAGAGGCTATTTTACTTTATGAACAATTTGTGAGAAATATAAATAACGATACTTTAATTAAAATCATAAATGAAATAACTAGGGATGAAAAGGAGCATGTGGAAGAATTAACGAGAGCTTTAATTATTTTAGATAAAGATGAATATGGAACATTGTAAGAATGTATAAAATAATCTGTGTAAACCCAATAAGGAGAATGTTTTTATCCTTATATTAATGGGGAAGCACAGATTATTTTATTATTAAGAAAGAAAATTTAATATAAGAGAGGTGGACTTTTTATTTTAATATAGATATTATTAACTTAATACACTGGAAAAAAATAATTTATAGCTATGATTAAACATTATTGTATAATATTTTATATGAGTAGTATCTGGTGGATTAGTTGAAATTGTAAAGAAACAAGAATAATGCTATGCTTATATAAAACCTTAAAAATTGATAAATATAAGAATGAATAATTAACATGAAAGAACATAATTGGGAGCGATATTATGAATATAAAAATAGAAAAAAACTGTGATAATGTAGATTGGAGCTTGATTCCAGAAATATTAAAGCTGGGAGGTATGGGGTATTTTGATGAAGATACCCATAAGAAAGCATTTGAAAATAGTTATATTACTGTGTTTGTATATGATAACAATAGGCTTATTGGATTTGGAAGAGCATTATCAGATGGAGTTTATCAAGGCGCAATTTATGATGTAGCTATATTTCCACAGTATCAAGGTAAAGGGATAGGAAAATTAATTGTAAGTACTATACTTGAGTCATTGCCAGGATGCAATGTGATTTTATATGCTGCTAAGGGAAAAGAAGGATTCTATAATAGCTTTAATTTTAGAAAGATGAAAACTGGTATGGCTTTATTTAATAATGCTGAAAAAATGAAAGAAAAGGAATTTATTGAATAGAAAACTTTACAAAAAATATTTTTATAAACCCTTTAATAATTTATAGATGAATATTATAATATTTAGAGAGACTAAATTATATGACTATTATAATTATTTAGATATTTTAAAAATTAACTACTTTATATCTAAGATTACAAAATAATAGAAATATAAAATTTATATTATCGGGAGGGCGAAAAATGATAACAGTAAACAAAGAAAAGGTTTTAAATACAGCAAAAGAAATATTGCTTATTGATAGCCCAAGTGGATTTTGTTATGAAGTTATGGATAAAATCCAATCAATGGCAGAAGAGTTAGGTTATACTTTTGAAAAGACTGTTAAAGGCTGTGGAGTTATAACTGTTCCTGGAAAGAGTAATGACAAAGTAATAGGGTTATCTGCACATGTAGATACATTAGGAGCTATGGTAAGATCTATTTCTAGTGAAGGTACTTTAAAGTTTACTTTAATTGGAGGACCAATAGTTCCTACTTTAGATGCTGAATATTGTAAGGTTAGAACTAGAGATGGAAAAATATATAATGGAACATTTTTAAGCACTAGTCCTGCTATTCACGTGTATGAAGATGCAAAATCTAAAGCTCGTGATCCAAAGAATATGGAAGTAAGACTTGATGAAGTTGTAAAATCTAAAGAAGATGTAGAAAAACTAGGCATATGCCCTGGAGATTTTATATTTATAGATCCTAAAACTACTATAACAGAAAGTGGATTTTTGAAATCTAGATTTATAGATGATAAAGGTAGCGTTGCATGTTTAATGAATCTTCTTCATATATTAAGTAGCGAAAAGATAGTTCCTACCTATACTACTAAAGTATTTATATCTGTTTATGAAGAAGTTGGACATGGTTCAGCCTATATACCATCGGATATAACAGAAATGATAGCTGTAGATATGGGATGTATTGGAGAAGATTTATCTTGTACAGAATATGATGTTTCTATCTGTGCTAAGGATTCTAATGGTCCATATGATTTTAATATGACTACAGACCTAGTAAGTCTTGCTAAAAGCAACGAAATAAAATATGCTGTAGACATTTATCCAATGTATGGTTCAGATGTTGGAGCAGCACTTAGTGGTGGAAATAATATTAAAGGTGCACTAATAGGACCTGGAGTTCATGCTTCTCATGGAATGGAAAGAACTCACTACACAGCTTTAGAAGGAACAATAAAATTATTATATGCTTACTTAACAAGATAGGTATTAAGACTCAATTTATCATTAGATATGGTAGGTTGAGTCTTATTTTTAAAGGAAATTTTCCCCATGATTAAAGATATTGAAATATCTATAACAACATATAAGTAAAATATAATTGGGTTTACATATAATTCAATATTAAGTATAATTTAGATATATTATGGATATGAATTTTACGATAAAAAGGGGGAGACATATTGAATTTTAAAATAAAAAAAGAAATTATTATTACCATTGCCTTTGTGATAGGATTTATCTTTTTAATAGGAGGAATGTACATATCATTGCCAGCTAATGAGAAAAGTTATATAGGTAAAAATTCTTCTACTATAGACTTCACTAACTATGAGGATTATTCTGGATTGGGAATTTTTGATAGCAGTATAAAGGATAAAAAAATAATTTTAACTAATGAAGAAGGTGGAATAAAGGAGAATGAGCAAATTCAATATAAATTTATATCTTACTTAATGGATACATGGAAGTTAAAATATTTTTTAGTTGATGCAGGGTATGCAGAAGCTGCAATTATAAATGAATACTTGCAGACTGGAGATGAAGCCTTATTAGAATCATATAATAATAGTTCTATGGGATATGCATTTATTGGAGATTCAACGGTGGACATGTTTAAAAGATTATATTTAAAAAATAGTCAGCTTCCCGACAATAAAAAATTAAATATTGTTGGAATAGGTATAAGAGAATCCTATGAATTTATTGATTTATATTTTAAAAGGATAATTAATAGAAATCCAGATTTAACAGAGAAGCAAATAGAAAATATAAATAATTTTTTGGAAAATTTAAAAAGTGAAGAGACTATAACAAATATAAGTAATGATGAGGATTTAGAAAAAAGAAATGAAATAATTTTAAAGCATATAGATAATTTTTATAGTGATATTAATGTCAATGAGGAAGAATATAAAGAAGCTTTAAATGATGATTTAAATAACATAAAAATTGTTTTAGATAATATGAAAAATTTGCAAGAAATTATGAAAACATATTATCAAGATGATTCAAATAATACAAATGGAAATGAAAAGTATTCTCAATATTTATATGATAATTTGAATAGTTTCTATAAAGATATGAATATGAAAAGATGTTATGTTCATGTATATCAGATATATAGCTATCAACATAAAATTTTAGATGTAGATTTTTTAGGAGCCAAAATTGCAAAGGATAAGAAATTTAAGGATAAGGTTTTAGGGATTAATGTTATATACCAAAAAGGTAAATTTAATTTTGATAATACACAAATACAAATAAATACAGCAAGACAAGATTTAAATACGCTCCTCGAAGAAATAAAGTTAGATAAAGAGGATATAGTAATAGATTTAAACAACTCAAGAAGTCCATATAAAAGAAAATTTATTCCTATATATTTTCCATTTCCAGATGATATATTATATTCACAAGAAGATGTAGATGGGGAAGAAGTTGGAGGAATTATAGGGAAAAATCCAGGGGTAACTACTGATTATTTTCAAGGAGTAATTATTATAAAGAATCCTTCTATAGACGAAACTTATTATAATAGATTATATAATAATCAATAAATAATTGGTTTATTCAAGTCACTGCAATAAATGGCTTGAATTTATTATAATAAAGTATTATTCTAAAGATGGAATACTAAGTTTAAATTTTCATAAAAATAAATGTAAAGGTTTAAAAATCTAACGGAAAAGATAAAACAATCTAATCTGAAAGGAAACTATAAAACCAGAACCATAGTTATTGTTATATATTATGGGTCTAGCTTTCTTTCTATATTAAGATGGCTAGACTTTTATTTTAGGTTAAGTATATTATAAAATTATATTGTAAAGGGGAAAATTATGATAAGAGATTTAATAGATAAGTTAGCTTTAACTAATGATTTATCTTCAGAGGAGTTATTGTACATATTAGATAATTTGGATGAAGAAAGTAAAAAATATTTAATAGAAAAAGCTCATGAAACTAGGATGAAAGTATATGGAGATAAAGTATATATGAGAGGTCTCATTGAATTCACTAATTACTGTAGCATGAATTGTGTTTATTGTGGAATTAGAGCAGAAAATAAAAATGCTGATAGATATAGACTTACTCTAGAAGAGATATTAGAATGTGCAGACCTAGGAGATGAACTAGGATATAAAACTTTTGTATTACAAGGTGGAGAAGATCCATATTATACAGATGAAAGATTAGTACAGGTTATTAAAGATATAAAACAAAGATATCCTGAAAATGCTATAACAATTTCTTTAGGAGAGAGAAGTTATGAATCCTATAAGAAACTTTATGATGCAGGTGCAGATAGATACTTATTAAGACACGAAACTGCTACAAAAGAACTTTATGATAGATTTCATCCAGGTGCTACCTTTGAGAATAGAAGACAATGCCTATACAACCTAAAGGAAATAGGATATCAAATAGGGGCAGGATTTATGGTGGGGTTACCTGGACAAGAAAATAAGGATTTAGTTAATGACTTAAGATTTATAAAAGAACTATCTCCTCATATGTGTGGATTGGGTCCTTTTATACCCCATAAGGACACAGTATTAAAGGATTGTAAATCAGGAACTTTAGAAAAAACTATTACTATGCTAGCTTTAGTAAGACTTTTAGTCCCCAATATTTTATTACCTGCTACTACAGCACTAGGTAGTATTAATCCTTTGGGAAGGGAGATGGGAATTAAAGCTGGAGCAAATGTTGTTATGCCTAACCTATCACCAAGAAGTGTGAGAGAGAAATATTCTCTTTATGATGGAAAGATATGCACTGGAGATGAAGCAGCAGAATGTAGATATTGTATTGAAAATAGAATAAAAAGTGCAGGATTCCAGTTAGATATTACTAGAGGAGATAATTTAGACTGGATACGTAAGCAATAGATTAGAAGGAGAGAGAGAATGAATACTACACCTAATTCTAATAGAACGCATATAGCTATATATGGTAAAACTAATGTAGGAAAATCATCATTATTAAATAAAATTCTTAAACAAGAAATTTCTATAGTTTCAGATGTAAGGGGAACTACTACAGACCCAGTTTCAAAGGCAATGGAGTTAATTCCAATTGGTCCAGTTCTATTTATTGATACAGCAGGACTTTGGGATGATACTAAGCTTGGAGCTGTAAGGAGTGAGAAAACTCTTGAAATAGTTAAGAGGACAGATTTAGCTCTATATGTTATGGATTCTGATGATATAGACATAAAAGCTTACGAAGAAGTAAAGTTAAATTTTAAAAAGTATAATGTGCCACATATCCTTGTCATTAATAAGATAGATGTTTTAAATAATAATAATAGAATAATAGATTTGAAAAATGAGTTTTCTGAAGGTGTATTTGTATCTTCCATAACTGGTGAAGGAATTGAAACTTTAAAGGGAAAAATTATAGCTATGGTACAAGAGAATCAAGAGGAACTTCCCATAATAGGTGATTTATTACCTTATAATAGTAAGGTTGTTCTTGTAGTACCTATAGATTCAGAAGCACCGAAAGGAAGGTTAATATTACCTCAGGTTCAATGCATAAGAGATTGCTTAGATTATGGAATAAAAAGTTATGTAGTAAGAGATACAGAATTGGAATCTGCTCTGGTAGATATTAAGGATATAGACTTAGTAATAACAGATTCCCAAGCTTTTAAGAAGGTAGATAAAATAGTTCCATCTAATATTAAATTAACTAGTTTCTCTATGCTCTTTGCAAGACATAAAGGAGACCTATCTGTATTTGTAGAGGGGGCTAATAAAATCAAAGACCTTAATGAAAATTCACGAATACTTATATCAGAAAGCTGCTCTCATAATGTGTCTCATGAAGATATAGGAAAAGTTAAGATTCCAAAGCTTTTAAATAAACATGTAAGATTTGATCTTAATTATGAATATAGAGTTGGTCATGATTTCCCAGAGGATATTGAAAAATATGATTTGATAATTCATTGTGGAGCATGTATGATAAACAGAAAAACTGTTATTAACAGAATAAATCAGTGCAAAGATAAGAAGGTTTCTATAACTAACTATGGAGTTATACTTGCGTATTTAACAGGTATTTTAGATAGAACCTTATCAATTTATAAAATGTAAATTATTCCATATAAAATATAAATTTGACAATTCAAATAGCAAGGTATAAAATATCTATGGGTGTAAAGCTTATTTTGCACCCATAAATAATAGCATAAGCATTAGGCTTCAGAGGACGATAATCTTCCACTGAGGCTATGTTCGTTGCCACGATACCCTACTTTAGTACTTATTAGCAGAAATAAGTATTAAAATAGAATATTGTTGAGTGACTAAAGCTAAAGTAAAGGATGGAGAAAAGATGTCACCAAAGATTTTTACTCTTATTAACGAGAAAAAAATTACTAAAGAGCAAGTAATGAAGGATGTTATGGCTGGAATTATAGTAGCTATAATAGCATTACCACTTTCCATTGCACTAGGTATATCTTCTGGAGTATCTCCGGAAAAAGGCCTCATCACTGCTATAGTTGCTGGATTTATAATTTCTTTTTTAGGTGGAAGTAGAGTGCAAATAGGAGGTCCTACCGGAGCTTTTGTAGTTATAGTTTATACTATAGTACAAATGTATGGTATTAATGGTCTTATAATAGCAACCCTTATGGCCGGAATTATGCTTGTTATAATGGGAGTATTAAAATTAGGAGATCTTATAAAGTATGTTCCACATACTATAACTGTAGGTTTTACTAGTGGGATAGCCATAACTTTATTATCTACACAAGTTAAAGATTTTTTAGGACTTAATATTAAAAATGTACCAGTAGAGTTTATACCTAAGTGGCAAAGCTACTTTTCTAATATGGGCACTTTAAATATTACTGCACTTTTAGTTGGAATTGGATGTATACTAATAATGGTGTTTTGGCCAAAGGTAAATAAAACTATTCCGGGTTCCGTTATAGCACTTATTGTATCTACTCTAGCAGTTCAGTTATTTAATTTACCAGTAGAAACAATAGGTAGTAAATATGCACAAATATCATCTAGTATACCAGTGCCTTCAATTCCCATGTTTGAAATAGAAACAATAAAAGTTTTATTTAAGCCAGCTATGACTATTGCTATATTAGCAGCTATAGAATCCCTACTATCAGCAGTTGTAGCAGATGGAATGATAGATGATAGTCATGATTCCAATATGGAGCTCATTGCTCAAGGTATTGGAAATATAGGTTCAGCTTTATTTGGAGGAATTCCAGCTACAGGAGCCATTGCAAGAACAGCAGCTAATGTTAAAAATGGTGGTAGAAGTCCAATTTCAGGAATGGTACATGCTATAACCTTATTATTAATAATGCTATTATTTATGCCTTTAGCTAAAATGATACCTATGACAACTTTGGCAGCAGTATTAATTGTAGTTTCTTATAATATGGGTGAGTGGTCAACCTTTAAATCCCTTCTTAAAGCACCAAAAAGTGATATTATAATTTTACTTTTAACTTTTATATTTACTATAGTATTTGATTTAGTAGTAGCTATAGAGATAGGAATGATTCTAGCTATGTTCTTATGGATAAGAAGATTAGCTGAAACTACAGATATTAAAAAAGTTCAAGGAATAAAAAGCAAAAGAAATAAAGATGGAGAAGTAATACAGATTGATAATAATAAAATTTTAATATATGAAGTAAACGGACCTTTCTTCTTTGGAGTAGTTCAAGATTTTATTAAGATGATAAGTAAAATTGAGACTGCAGCAGAAGTATTATTATTAGACATGAGGCATACTCAAGCATTAGATGCCAGTGCAATTTCAGCGCTAGAAAGGTTACACAATCATTGTAATAAGCACAATATAAAACTGATAATATCAAATCTACAACTACAACCTAAAAAAGCACTTACTAAAATGGAGTTTGTAAAATCCTTAGGTAAAGAAGCGGTGTTTAATACGAGAGAAGAAGGATTAAAGGCTGCACATGAGTATATAAATATAGAAGAAAAGCTTTTGGGATAAAATTAAAGGTTCTGTATAAATAGTTTACTATTTGCATACAGAACCTATTTTTCTTATATAAGAGGACTTATATAAGAGGTTCTTTTACCTTTATTTATAAGCATTGATAGGCAGTCAGCGATTATACTCATGCCAACTTGAATTTCTTCTAAATTAGTGGCAGCATAACTAAGTCTTAAAGTGTTATCTATATTTTTATCTTTATTTACATAGAATACATTGCAAGGAACAATTAATACATCTTTTTTTGAACATTGAACATATAGCTCACTAGCAGAAACGCCCTTAGGAAGTGTTACCCAAAAGTTAAGACCACCTTTAGGATCTATAAAATCTATGCCATATATTTTAAGCTTTTTTAGTTCTGATTTCATGGCATCATATTTTATTTTATACATCTCTATCATATATTTTAGATGTTTTTCCCAGTAACCATTTTTAAAATAAAGTTGCAGTGCTCTTTGAATTAATCCAGAAGAAGAAATATCAGTAGTATGTTTTGCTGCTAAAAGTTCATCTTTTATAGCTTCAGGAGAAATTATAAATCCTATTCTAAGTCCAGGCATTAAAAGCTTTGAGAAGCTTTTGATATAGATAACCCTATTTTTACTATCCATAGATTTAAGGGTTTTGCTCTTAAAAGAACTATCATAGGAAAGTCCAGATAAAGAATCATCCTCCACCAAATATAAATCGTATTTATCAGCTAAAGCTAATAGCTGATTAAGTTTTTCTTCAGAATAAGAGGCTGTAGTAGGATTTTGAAATTGAGTCATTACATATATTAATTTAGGTTTATATATTTTAATATTTGCTTCTAATAACTTTAAGTTTATGCCATCAGCTTCCATGGGTACACCGATGATATTAGCTCCTCTAGATTTAAATACAGCAACAGCTCCTGTATAAGTAGGATTTTCTGTAATAACATAATCACCAGGACTTAGTAGAGCTTTACCAATTATATCAATACCCTGTTGAGCACCAGAAACTATTTGAATGCTATCTGAAGTAGCATTTATTCCATACTCTTGAAGAAAATAATCACATAAAGAAGACCTAAGAGGTTCATAACCATTGCTTTCTTGGTATCCAAATGCGTAACCTTTATCTCTATCTAGGACTTCATTTAAAGCAGATTTAAAGGCTTCAAAAGGGAAGATGCCTGGATCAGGAGTAGCACTAGCAAAGTTAATAGTAGTTGAAGACATAGCAATTTGACCATTAGACATAAGCTTAAAGTCTTCCTGGTAGTTAGGGGAAGCTACATAGGTATTATGTGAATCTAGATTTTCAGAATTTATACCTCTACTATTGGATGGGGAGGATGAAATATCATAACTCATATAGATATTATCTTGTTCTGCTACATAATATCCACTTCCCTTTATAGCGTTAACGTATCCGTTTATCTCAAGTTGTTTATATGCATTAACTATAGTTACATTATTAACTTCTAATTCATTAGCTAATTTACGAATAGGGGGAAGCTTATCACCAATTTTTAAAGTGTTAGATTTTATTAATGCTTCAATTTTATTAGCTACTTGAAGGTACATAGGTATTGTAGAAGATTTATCTAATTCTATTGAAATAGAGTTCATTATTAATACTCCTTTCATTATTCTAAATATAATTATTGTAACGATACAATAATTATATATTTAAGTAATGACATTGTAAAGAAAAGATTGAAGATAATTATAAGAAAAGAGCATTAATACTGCTTACAAATGTATTAATACTCCTTTTCTTGCTTATTATATTTTAGGAAGAATGCATTTTGAAAATATTTTAAGAGCATCTTTAAAGTAATATATTTTATAATCTACTGGAATAGTTGAAATTCATAGCCTTGTGCTTTGGCTTCTTTTAGTATGGAATCAAGGATTTCTGTGTTGGTCTTAGAAACTGCATGAACAAGAAGAATTGCGCCATTGTGTAAGCCGTTCATTATAGTATCTTTTGCTTTAACTGGATCAGGTTGTTTGTTTATATCCCAATCATGATATGCAAAACTCCAAAATAATGTTTTATAACCTAGATTTTTTGTCATAGCTAAAGATTTCTCGGAATATTCACCCATTGGTGGTCTGAAATAAAGTGGCATATTTTCACCAGTAATTTCTTTAAACTTTGATTCTACATCTGAAAATTCATTGTTAAATTTCTCCTCTGATCTAGTAACATCTGGCATAGAAGGATGATGATTTGTATGATTACCAACAATATGACCTTCTTCTACCATTCTTTTTATAATATCTGGATTATCTTTTACATAAGGTGAAGTTACAAAGAATATAGCCTTAACATCATTTGCTTTTAGTATATCTAAAATTTTAGGGGTATATCCATTTTCATAACCTTCATCAAAGGTTAAATAAAGTACCTTTTTACTAGTATCTCCTACGTAATGAGCATCATATTTATTTAAATCAAACTTTAATTTTAAATTTACTTCTGGTGTCACATGTTGTTTATTTGGTTTAAACCACCATGCTATTTTTTCATTGCTAAGATTAGTAGTATCTATTTTTGAAGCTATTGGAGCAGGATCTTCATTAGATGGGTTATTAGAGCTGTCATTGGATATATTTTCATCTACATCTGACGGCTTAACTGCTAAATCATCTTTTGAGGATGAAGGATTCCTCTGATTGTTTTGAGAAGCTCCCTTAATTATTTCATCATCAATTTCTTTCACAGTATTAAATACACTTTTATTTTCATCCTTGTCTGTAGTTGAGTTTGAGGTAGACCCTGTGTTAGAAGTACATCCAACAAACATAAAAGAACTTATAATTACAAGGACTAAACTTAAATTACGTATAAATTTTTTACTCATTTTAATCCTCCTTTTTAAAATATCATTAGTGACTTTAGTAATTAATATACGAATAGCATGTGTTTATAGTTAATAAAAAATACAAAAAGTTTTTCTACTAGAGTAATAAAAATATGTTTAACCTTTAGTAAGATTATCTTATAATGAAATGTAGAATATCGTACTATTTCCATAGTTCACTATTTAGATAGGTAAATAGCCAAATAGCTATATAGGAAACTATTTAACTATTTAACTACTTGTTCTATTCATGCGGGTTTCAAAGTTTTTTCATTTAAATAGTAAGATTGGAAATATATTTAATATGAATATTAATAATTGCTTTGTTAGTGAAAAATAAAGATTTAAGGAGCAATGGTAATGATAAAGGTATTAACAGATACAACAATATATATTAAAGATGGAAAAATTGCAGACCATGGAGAGTCTTTAGTTATAGAAAAAGGATGTTACGCAGTACCTGGCTTTATAGATGAACATACCCATGGTGGATACAGAATAGATGTCATGGACACTGATTATGAAGGTTTAAGAAATCTAACTAATAAATTGCCAGGAGAAGGAGTTACAGCTTTTCTTCCAACCACCATGACTGCAAGTTTGAAAAAAATAAGAGAAGCTATTGATAATACTTTAAAGGTTAAAAACCATAATGATAATAATGAAGCAGATGGAGCAGAAATAATTGGACTTCATTTGGAAGGTCCCTTTATAAATAAAAAGTATAAGGGAGCTCAGGCTGAGAATTATATTTTAACCCCAGATAGTGAGATAATGAAGGAGATTATAAAACATTCTCACAATAACATTAAAAAGGTTACTTATGCTCCTGAATTAGACAATAAGTTCGAATTTATAAAATGTCTTACAAATAATAATATTATTCCATCAGTAGGGCATAGTGATGGAACTTTTTCTCAAATAGAAATAGCAGTAGAAAAGGGTCTTTCCAGTGTTACACATTTTCACAATGGACAAAGCCCTCATCATCACAGAGAACCTGGAGTAGTTACTGCTGGTTTTACTTTTGATGAATTAGGTGTAGAAATAATATGTGATGGAATACATCTTCACAAAGACACTATAAAAGCTGTTTATAAAATAAAGGGAAGGGAAAAAATAATATTAATAACAGATTCTATGGAAGCTAAAGGGTTAAAAGATGGTGAGTACAAACTTGGTGGACAAAAGGTTATTAAAGTTGGAAATGAAGCTAGACTTGAAGATACAACCTTAGCTGGAAGTTGTTTAACTATGATAGATGCTGTAAAGAATATAATAAAATTCACTGGATGTACCTTAGAAGACGCTGTCACTATGGCAAGTACAAACCCAGCTAGGAATTTAAATATACTTCATAGGAAGGGTAGTTTAGATAAAGGCAAGGACTGTGATATAGTAATATTAGATAATAAGTATAATATTGTAAAGACTCTATGTAAAGGAAAAGTTGTGTTTGAAAATAGATAAAAATTTTAGGATTAAGAAGGGAGAAATTATATTATGGCAAAGAAAAATAGTAAAAATAATAACTTTTTAAATACTCATAGAAATAGCTCATCCCCTAAGATATATTCTATATTATTGGATTTAGTAAATGATGATAGAGAAGACTTAGCCAAAATTGTATTAAAAGTAGATTATTTGCTTCAATATACCAGTAATGCTATAAAACAAAGGGATTATCCAGAAGCAAAAGAGGCTATAGAAAAGGCTAGAGAAAGAATTGATAGTTTAAAGGCTGAAAATGTGGATGTAGAGTATTTAGAATACCTCTACCAAGGGATAATTAAAAATTGCAAGACAGTTAAATAGTATAACTACATAATTTTATAGCTTTATTTTAGTAAAGAGTATATACTTAATTGGAATGAGCTAAGAGTTAGAACTCTGTTTATTCTATAGAGAATTTAACTAGCAGAGATAATAAAGGAGATTTTATGAGAAATTTTAAAATGGTAATAGAATATGATGGAACTAGATATAAAGGATGGCAAAAGCAAAAGGATAATGTTGCTACTATACAAGATAAAATTGAAAATGTATTAAGTAAGATGACTAATGAAGATATTCAAGTTATAGGTTGTGGGAGAACAGACACAGGAGTACATGCTAAAAACTATATAGCTAATTTTCATACTAAATCTACCCTTACCAATGAAGATATTTTGAACTATCTTTATGAATTTTTACCAGAGGATATAGTTGTAAAATCAGTAACTGATGTTCACGAAAGATTTCACTCTAGATATAATGCAAAGGCAAAAACCTATGAGTATACTATAAACAATGGAAAATATAGAAATGTATTTAATAGAAAATTTACATACCACATTGAAGAAGAAATAAATTTAAATGCTATGATGGCAGCTGCAGATGTTTTGGTTGGTACCCATGATTTTAAGAGTTTTACAAGCTTAAAATCAGATAATAAATCCACTGTTAGAACTATAAATTATATTGATATAACAAAGGATGATGAGATTATTAAAATAGAAGTCAATGGAGATGGATTCCTTTTAAATATGGTTAGAATAATAGTTGGAACTCTTTTAGAAGTTGGGAAAAATCAGTTAAAGCCAAGTGATGTTGCTAAAATTTTAGAGGCAAAAGAGAGAGCACAAGCTGGACCAATGGCTCAGGCTAAAGGATTATGCTTAAAAGAAGTTGAATATAATTAATTTTAAGAGAGCAATAATGCTCTCTTTTTGTATAAGTATTGAAATTTTGTTTACCCTAAATAGAGAATGATTATTTAAGGTGGACATAAAATGGGTAAATTAAAGACGTTACAAATAATAAAGACATTTCCTAAAAATATACATATAATGGTAGCGAGTGAAGGTTTATGCGCTCTAGCCATGGGAATGTTTTTCTTCTTGCAAATTTTATATTATGATTTTATAGGCTTATCAGCTGAAGCTATAGGAACAATATTTTCTCTAGGCTCCCTATTTACTTTGACAGGCTTTTTTGTAGGACCATTTATTAAAATACTTGGAAGAAAGAGAATTTTATGTATAGGATTATTAATTTGTGCCATAGGAATCGGGTTTCATATGGGATTTAGGGCAATGATAATTCTTATGTTTGGTCAAATTCTTATAAATATAGGTACGTGTCTTATAAATGTTACAGAGTTACAATTGTTGTATTCATATACTATAGGCAAAAAGGAATGTTGTGCCTATAGCTATAAGTATTCTGTAAATTTAATAGCCGGAGCTGTAGGAGCACTAATAGCTGGAAATATAACAGGCATAGAATATTTTGCGAGAATAGGGTATAAAAAATTGTTTATACTAGCAGCCATAATTCTAATAGTGACTTCAACTATTAGATGCTTATTGCTACCTAAGGATATAACTAATGTAGCAGAAAATGAAGAAGTAAAGAAAAGTATGAGAGAAACAATAGAATGCTTAAAATCTGATAAGCAAATTAGACTTTTTTCTATGCTTCTATTTATTAATGCCATAGGATTTAGTGGTGTAGCACCTTATAATAATTTAATATTAAAGAATTATTTTGGTTTAGGAAATAATATAATATCTTATATAACTTTTTCATTAACTATTTTAAGTATGTTTGGGCTTATTTTAATGCCAGGGATTATAGAACGGATGGGGGTAAAGAAATTTAACCTGACTGTATTTATAATTGCAATTATCAGTTGTCTTATGTTAGCAGTGGTTTCTAGCAGTGAATTGTTTATACTTTTCTTAGTTATTAGAGGTATATCTGTTGGTCTTATAATTTACTCTTTAGATAGTCTGATGATGAGTAATATAGCCATAGAGCATCGAGATATATTTGCATCATTAAAGATGCTAGCTAATGGATTCTCATTAGCTATAGGGAATTTTCTTGGTGGAACTATTTTGAATAACTTGGGATATAGATATAATTATTTATACGGTTTTATTATACTTATTTTTGCTACTATATTTTTCTATCTTAAGGTTAGAAGATATATGACAAGTACTACAATAAATAGATCTTGTTCCTGTAATTTTAAGGCTAGACATATTGAATATAAGAAATAGTAGAAATTGATAAAATAATTAACATAGACCATGTGCTTACTTGATAAATATGGGGGAGCATATGGTCTATTGTAGTTTAATAGAGTATCATATATAATATATTTATAGCTTAATAAATGACATAAAGTAGGAGGAATCTGTATGGGGGTTACAATAAAGGACATTGCGAAGATTGCCCAAGTGTCGGCAACTACGGTTTCTAATGTTATTAATGGAAAGACAGCAAAAACTACAGAGGAGACAAAACAGAGAATACTAAATTTAATTAAGGAGCTTGACTATAAACCGAATGCCATGGCTAGGAGTTTGGTTAATGGAGAAACTAAGCTTATTGGGGTTATTTTGCCGGATATTTCGAGTTTTTATTTTTCACGAATAATTAAGGGTATTGAGGAAACCGCAGAGGAGCATGGATACAGCATATTAGTTTGCAGTACATATAATTATGCAGAAAATGAACATAAGTATATTAACCTAATGAGAGAGCACTGTGTAGATGGTATTATAATTGCGCCTAGTTTAATAAAGGAGAGTTGGCAATTTGAAGATTTATTAAGAATTAAGTATCCTATGGTGGCTATTCATCGTAGCATTAGTAGTAGTGAAGACGTTTGCAATGTATATCTAGATAGTTGTAGGGATGGTTATGAAGCAACTAAATATCTTATTGAATTAGGACATAAAAATATAGGATGTATTAATGGAACATCTTGGTTAGCAAATTGTGGAGATGGCATGGAAGGGTATAGACAAGCTATGAAAGATCATAGCTTAGAAATAGATGATGAATGGACATACTCTTCTATGCATGATGTAGAAACTGGTATTAAGGGAGCGGAAAAACTTTTAAGGTGTAATAATAAGGTTACAGCTATAGTAGCTTGTTCTGATGTTATTGCTTATGGAGTTTATAAAGTTGCCAATAAGGTTAAGATATCTATACCATATGATTTATCTGTCATAGGTATTGATGATTTGGCTTTTTCTGAAATTATAACGCCAGCACTTACAACCTTTAAACAACCTATAAAAGAAATGGCTAAAAAAGCCACTGAAGAGTTGATATCTATAATTTTACGACAACCAAGAGAACAATCAGAGTATAGGTATACATCTGAATTAGTTGTAAGAGAAAGTGTAGAAAGAATATAGTTTTAATCCCTATCTAATATAGATGGGGATTTTTTATTTGAGACAGTTACTTCATATATTTGCCATATATAATATGAAGATGTATATTATAATTAGTGGATAATTTTTAATTTGGGAGAGAGATATGGGTATAAAGATTTTAATAGTAGAAGATGAGATATCTATAAGTGATATATTATATACTGCATTAAAAAGTGAAGGATATAATGTAAGATGTGGATTTACGGCTAAAGAAGGCAGAGAATTAGTAAAAAATTATAAACCTGATTTAGCTTTGTTAGATTTAAATTTACCAGATGAAAGTGGCTTCGAGTTATGTAAAGAAATTAATAGTAAGTATTTAATTCCAATTGTAATATTAACTGCAAGAAATGATATAGTAGATAAAATTTTAGGATTAGAGCTAGGAGCTGATGATTATATAACTAAGCCATTTCATATAAAGGAAGTCCTTGCAAGGGTTAAAACTGCTCTTAGATGTGTAGAAAAGTACAAAGTGAAGAGCCAAAGTGAATTTTTAGAAGTTTCAAATCATATAAAAATAAATATAGATAGTAGAATTGTATTAAAGGATGAAGAAGAAGTCAGATTGAAACCACAGGAATATGATTTGTTTGAATTCTTAGTGAAGAATAGGAATAGAGTATTTTCAAGAGAAGAACTTCTTAATAAAGTTTGGGGATATGATTATGATGGAGATATTAGAACTGTAGATGTTCATGTAAGAAGAATTCGAAGTAAATTAGATAATGAAAATGAGAGATATCTTATAGATACAGTATTTGGAGTAGGATATGTAATGAGGTAATAATATGAAGATAAGAGTAAAATTTATATTTTCTATACTATCTATAATTATAACTTTTGGAGTAATATTGAATTTATCCATAAGACATATATTAATTATTAGAATGGAGACATCCATAGGTAATTCACTAAACGAAATTATGTATAGTACTAGAGAAGCTATAAAATATAGACTGCTAGCTACAGATTTAGAGTATGAAAAAGATAGCTTAGTTAAAGAAAGCAATTACTTAAAGAGATATATATCATCTAATTTTCAGTGTACTGTAGAAATAAGTGGTACAGATGGTAAGGTATTAAGTGAGAACGTAGATGAATCTTTTAGGAAAATATTAGATAGTGGAAATAAAAATGCTAAATCTGGAGCTGCTATTGTTAATCTTAAATATGAAGATAAAAAACTATATGGAGTTCTGTCATATCCTATTTTTGTAAATGAAGATAATCTAGGGGTGCTTAGTATAATAAAAGATTATAGTGAGGTTTATGGTGAAAATAATAGGATACTTTTATTTATAACTGCTGTAGAAGGAATTATATTATTCTTTATATTTAGCTTATGCTTTTTCATAATAACTAAAGTTACTAAGCCTATAATAACATTGACAGAAGGTGTAAAAAAAGTTGGACAAGGAGACTATAGTTTTTATGTAGATGTTCATGGAAATGATGAAATAGCTATATTGTCAAGAGAATTTAATAATATGAAAGAAAAAATAAAAGAACATATAAATACAATAAAAGAAGAAAAGCAAAAGGTAGAGAAATTAGAGAAAAGTAGAAAAGCTTTTTTTGATAATGTGACTCATGAAATGAAGACCCCTTTAACTGCTATTTCTGGATATGCAGAGATGATAAATGATGGAATGGTAAAGGAGGAGGCTTTCAAGAAAAGAGCTATAGAAAGAATCTATCTAGAAAGTGAAAGATTGCATCACTTAATTATAGAGTTAATAGAAATATCCAAGGGATTATCTTATACTACAGAAGAATTTAAGGATATTAGAATAGATAAACTTATAGATGAGATAAGTGATGACATGAGTATAAAAGCTAGAAAACACTCTATGAAAATTATAAGAAATTTAGAAAATGGTATAGTATTAGCACAGTGTAACAGGATTAGGGAACTTATTATAAATTTAATTGACAATGGTATAAAGTATTCTAAATCACAAGAGTCTCTTTATATAAATGGGAAAATAGAAGGAAAGAAATATATTCTAGAAGTAGAGAGTATGTCAGGAGTTATTTCTAAGGGAATATACGATCATATTTTTGAACCTTTTGTAAAATCTAATAAGTTTTCAGAATCTGAAAGTAGAGGACTCGGATTATACCTATGCAGTGAAATTATAAAAGATCATGGAGGTTCTATAGATATTATAAATGGAGAAAAGGTTACTGTAAGAGTAGATATGCCATTAAGTATAAAATAACCTTGTTAATAACTTGGAAATAACTTTACTATAGTTGTTAAAATTTTCATCATATACTTATATTAAAGTTATTAAGTAAGGGGTGCTTGAAAATGAAAATAAATAAATTTCTATTGTGTTCTGTAGCTTTTGTTATGGTCACTGGTACAGTTATAATGGGAGGATGCAAAAATAAAGATAAAGAGATTGTTTTATCTGAAAATGTAGCCAAAGATATTCAAGTTGAGGAAAATGAAATAGAAAAGTATATAAAGGAGGGAAATAAGTTTCTAGAAGAAAAAAAATATGCAGAGGCTAGAAAGTCCTATGAAGCTGCAATAACAAAAGGAAAGAATGATAAGCAGATATATACAGATATAAAGGATGAGTATATAAAGAAAAAGAGGTACGATGATGCTTACTATATTATAAAATTAGCTATTGATAATAAGGTTGATACAGAAAATATGGAAAAGATTCTTACTAGTATAAGGGGAAAAATGGAGGGAATTGAGTTATCTTATGATATATATGAAGATGACATTTCATTTGTTTTACCAGAAGAGGTAGAAGTAATTGTAGATAACAATAAGATAAAGGATTATGTTCTTTGGGAAAAATCAAAGATAGATATATTAAATCAACCTGGACAATATTCATACAATGGGGTGACAAAGGAATATGGAAGAAATGTTCATGCTACCTTAAATATAAAAGAGAATATGTATGATAGTAGAATTGGATATGTAAAAGATATTTACACAGATAATAATGTTATTTATATATCCTTTGATGAAGTAGAATTTTATACTGGAGAAGATGCCTTAGTAGAAGCTAAAAAGGATAATAAAGCTATAAAAGAAGAGGATGGAACTTATGTAGTTTATGATGACTATTATATTAGAAATTCTGTAGTTGAAACAAAGGTTTATGAAGTATCTAAGGATGTAGCTATGAACTTATTAGCCTATGAAGTAAACCCGGATAATAATAAGATTGATTTTCAAACAGTTAATTATGATACTTTTAAAAAGCATATAGATAAGTATAAGAAGAACACCTCTGCAGAAAGAGCTTTACTATGTAAAGTGGATATAAAAAATAGTATAGTTGCATCAATTAGTAGACAATTTACTCCATAGTAGTGTAAATAAATATATACTATATGTTACAATAATTAGTAAGGTAATAGAATCACATTAAACTTATAGTGATAAGTTATAGCTAATAATAAAATAAGTTTTAAGTTATAAGTTATTATAACTTAAAACTTATTTTGGAAATGAGGTAGTATATATGAAGTTGATTTCGTGGAATGTTAATGGCATTAGAGCTTGCGTTCAAAAAGGATTTTTAGATTTCTTTAAAGAAGTAGATGCAGATATGTTTTGTATTCAAGAAAGTAAAGTTCAAGGTGGCCAGATAGAACTTGCTTTAGAAGGATATCATCAATACTGGAATTATGCTGAAAAAAAAGGATATTCAGGAACTGCTATATTTACAAGGATAGAACCTATGAATGTATCCTATGGTATTGGAATAGAAGAACATGATAAAGAAGGTAGAGTAATTACTTTAGAGTTTGAAAAGTTTTATCTTGTAACAGTATATACTCCAAACTCTAAGTCGGAGTTAGAAAGACTTGATTATAGAATGGTTTGGGAAGATGAATTTAGAAAACATCTTAAAAATTTAGATGAAAATAAATCAGTGATAGTCTGTGGAGATTTAAATGTAGCTCATAAGGAGATAGATCTTAAAAATCCTAAAAATAATAGAAGAAATGCAGGATTTACTGATGAAGAAAGAAATAAATTCACTGAATTATTATATTCTGGATTTATAGATACCTTTAGAAATTTCTATCCTGATTTAGAAGGAACATATTCTTGGTGGTCTTATAGATTTAAAGCTAGAGAGAAAAATGCAGGATGGAGAATTGATTATTTCTGTACCTCAGAAAGATTAAAGGAAAATTTAATTTCAGCTAAGATACATACAGAGATATTAGGTTCAGACCATTGTCCAGTAGAACTTGAAATTAATATTTAACATTTAAAGTAATATTATCCCATAAACTTAAATATAATATATAAAATTATACTTAAGTAAATATGGAGGGGTTACTATGATAATAGATGCTAGTTTAAGAGATTTAAAAATTAAGGGAAGAAAATTTAGAAATGAAGGAAGAACTGTGGGAATGATACTTAGAAGTAATGGAGATACTTTGCCAATTAGCATTAAACGTTCAGATATGGATAAATTTCTAAAAAGATATGGAGACCATAGTGATGTAACTTTAAGGGTTGATGGAGAAAATATTAATACATCCATAATAGAAGTACAAAGAGATCTATTACTTCATTATGCACATAATGTGCAGTTTAAAGAAATTTAAATTATAGTTTGAAAAATCCCCAGTTAAATTGATAATTCTCAATTTAACTGGGGATTTTTTTATTTTAGTATCATTTATAGACTAAAGTGGTATTCTTGCAAGAACCATATGTTTATTTTTCATATTATATAACTGTTCCTTAGTGATTTCTTGAATAGTTGTAATCTTAGTTACATTGTGGATCATACCAACTCTAATTTTTGCATCTTCTAAGTCTCTTGCTAATAATGTTCCACAGTATCTAGCATCTTCAGTATCCACATTAAATAAGAATACATTTAATTTCTCTATTGGTACAACATCTTTCTTTAAAAATTCATCATCAAATTCAACTTCACTATCAAGAGAGATTAAACCTTCTCTAACTATAAGTTTATCCCACCCTTTATATTCACAAAGTCTACCCCATAGTCCTAAATTCATAATGCTTCTTACAGTAAGTTTTACCATCATAAAAATTCACTCCCTCTCAATTTTAACTCTCATATATTTTAATTATTATTGTACCATTATTTTGAAGATTATTCAATCAATTTACTGAATATTTAAATTATTTATAGTTTGTATACAATATTTATTGATTATACATTAATAAATATATTAAATTTATCAATAATTATGATTACCAATTTAAAAAGATTTATGTTATTAGATCTTTGGATATTTATTCTAAGGTTTGTAATGGATATTTTATAATAAGATTTTTATATATTATCAATAAATGAGTAAAATTAATTATATTAACATTGCAATTAATTATATTAATATAATACTTGTTTAAAATTAATTTCTTGAATAATAATATTAATTATTTTTAATGTATATATTTACAATTAAAAGAATATGCTGTATAATTTTATTTAGGAGGTGGCAAGAATGTATAAGGCATTAACAAGATGTCCTGTTTGTTCGGGAAAATTGAATATAAAAAGGCTACAGTGTGATGAATGTAATACTGTAATTGAAAATAATTTTACTTTTTCAAAGTTTGAGAAGTTAAATCATGACCAATTAAGGTTTGTAGAAACCTTTTTACAATATAGAGGAAATATAAAAGATGTAGAGAAGGCATTAGGAATTTCTTATCCAACAGTAAGGGGTAAGTTAGATGAAATAAATGAAGTATTAGGGCTATCTAGTAAAAAACAGCATGAAATTGATAGAAAACATGTAATTACAAAGTTAGAAAATGGTGAGATAACTTCAGATGAAGCTATCGAACTTTTAAATAAATTATAAATTAGGGGGAGTAATCATGGAAGATAAGTTAAGAATTTTAAAAATGGTAGAGGAAGGAAAGCTTACAGGGGAGCAAGCAAGTAAACTTCTAGAAACCTTAGAAAAGAACGATGGAGATAAAGTAAAATGCGAAGATGATAATGAATTCTTTAAAATACCAAAATCAACTAACGGGACTAGAATGCTTTATATAAGGATTAAATCTCACGATGGAGAAAATGTTAAAGTTACAATACCACTAGAGGTTATAAAAATAATGGCTTCTGCTGGTAGTAATGTAATTGAAAGTATGGACAAATATGATATCAAAATTGATATGATATTAGAAGCTATTGATAAAGGTGTTGTAGGACCAATTGTACAAGTAGATACAGATGAGGGAGATAAAATATTGATAGAAATAGCTTAAAATAATATATTAAGGGGATTTGAGTAAATGATTATCAATATAAAAGAACCAGGGGAAAATAAGAGTAAAAATATATGTATACCAAGGGTTTGTATTTCGCTAGGAATATTTGTACTACCTTTAGCATTAAAATCTATGTATAGGAAAAAAAATAATAGTGAAACCAAGGTAGCAATTAACAATAAAGAAATGAAGAACTTAAAAAAAGCAATTAAGTATCTTAATAAAAATTATAAAGGCTTAGTTCTTGTAGATATAAAAACCAATGAAGGAGAAAGTGTAAAAATAGTTATATAGATAATATATGTATGTATTTTAAAGAGATGATCAGTTTCATTAAAGTCATTATGTAAAACTACATAATGACTTTAATACCTTTAGATTCAGCCTGTTTTATGAAATCCTCTAAATATACAATATAACAATTTTTTAAACTAATAGTTTTCAGTGTAGGTATATCAAAAAGCTTAGAATAATCTGATATGTAAGCGTAGGATAGATTCAAGGTTTTTAGATTATTTATAACTTCTATTCCGTCTACAATTAAAGGACCTTCTAAACATAGAGAGAATTCCTCTACATTAGGAAAATTTTTCAAAGTTGAAAGCTGAAAATCACTGCTAAAGTTAATGGTTAAGTTTTTTACCTTTGGGAATAATGGCAGACTATTTATAGAATCAGTTTTCGGATATATAAGTTTAAAAGTATCTATTTTATCAAATAAGGCTACTTCACTTAAAACATTTAAGTTGCATCTGTGTATACTTAAAGTCTTTAAATTATATAACTTAGTAATAGGTAAATAATCTAAAATTAATCCATCATCATTAATTTCCAAGGTGTTTAAATTTTCAATATTTTCTAAGCCTTTTAGATTAGATACATTTTTGATTTTAAGTTTATTTACATTTGAGAGGTCAGTTTTATTCAAAGAATTTAGAGAATGTATATTCATACCTAGGGCTTTTTTTACAGTAGTATTAAGGTTAGAATCTTTTATAATTCTATTAGAATATATGTAATAATTAATTGAAAAGAAGGTACATATAGATAAAATCACCATAATAATTCTTAGATATTTTTTACTATGGAATTCTTTTATAACTCTATAGATTATAGACATACCTAAAGATAATATAAGAATTATATGACTAGGTATGTATATGTATAATTTAAACAATAAATAATTTAAAATCATGGGAATGGTTATAATATAACTGATAATAATAAAATTAGAAGAGTGAAATTCATTAAAATTAGTAATAGTTATAATTACAGTTATACATAATAATACAATCCATGGCAAAGGAAATTTACCATCTAGGACTAATAGATTTGAAAAGAATAGATTAAATATCATAAAAGCAATGAGAAAACTTATAGAAATAATATACCAAACATTACATTTAGATTCTTTAGGATATAAAGTAATAATATTATTTTTTACATTAGTTTTATAAGAAAAATTTTTCATTCTGTCCTCCTAGTATAAAGGGTTATAATGCTATACAAATATTATATTTTAAAAATAGTTATATGTAAACGTATAATAGACTCGAGAAAATGTAATATTTAACGGCAAATTTAGAGGCTTTTATCATAAAAAATATTTTAAACAGAAAAATTTTTAATATTTATTAATATAAATAAAAATATTGCAGAAAACAGTAGCTTAAGAGATAAATATTATAGTGTAAATATAATATTCAATTAATTAATGAGTTTACATTTTAATTAATTGAATATTTATTGACTTTTATTTTTTAAAATAGTATATTGAAAATATGTACAATGAAGTACTTAAAGAGCAGTGAAGCTCCATAGGATTATTCCTATGGAGCTTTTTGTGGTTGTTTTTAGGGTAAATTTAATAATGAATTTTCTTTTAATAAACTTACTGCATAAATAGTTAATTAATTTTAAAGACTATATTGTAAATAAGATAGTCTTGAAAGGAGTTTAAGATGAACAATTTTAAAATTAAAACTCAGATTTATTTTGGTCAAGGAGCTTTAGAACGGTTAGAGGAAGTAGGAAATAAAAAAGTTTTTGTAGTTACAGATCCTTTCATGGTGAAATCAGGAATGATTAATAACATAACAGAAAAATTAAAAAGTGCTAACATAACTATATTTAGTGATATAGTTCCGGATCCACCTATAGAGCTCATAGTTCAAGGTATAGAAGAGCTTCAGAAAGTTAAGCCAGAAGTGTTGATTGCTCTAGGAGGAGGTTCTTCAATAGATGCAGCTAAAGCAATAATGGATTTTGCGAAGAAAATTACATCTGTTACAGATATGGAATTTATAGCTATCCCAACTACAAGCGGTACAGGTTCTGAGGTTACATCCTTCTCAGTAATAACAGATAAAACTAAGGGAACAAAGTATCCATTAGTTTCAGATGATCTATTACCAGATGTGGCTATATTAGATCCAGAACTAGTGAAAAGTGTACCTGGATCAATTACTGCAGATACAGGTATGGATGTAATAACTCATGCTCTTGAAGCTTATGTATCTACAAATGCTTCTGATTTTTCAGATGCTTTAGCAGAAAAAGCACTTATACTATCCTTTAAATATCTTTTAAGAGCATATAATAATGGTGAAGATATAGAAGCTAGAGAAAAAATGCATAATGCATCATGTCTTGCAGGAATTGCGTTTAATTCAGCTTCTCTTGGATTAAATCATGGGATAGCCCATGTTCTAGGAGGCAAATTCCATGTACCTCATGGAAGAACTAATGCTTTATTATTACCTTATATAGTTGATTTTAATGCTGACATAGTAGGATATGAGAATAATGAGTTTTCTAGAGCTGCTATTAAATATGCTAACATAGCAAAATTATTAGGATTACCTTGTAGTAATGCTAGAGCAGGAGTTAGAAGTCTTGTAAATGAAATTAAAAAATTACAAAAGGAAATGAAGATGCCTACCACTTTAAAAGCTTGTGGTGTATCTATGGAAGAATTAGAAAAGCTTAAAGAAGAAATTGCAAACAGTGCATTATTAGATGCATGTACTGCAACTAACCCTAAAATACCTACTCCTCTTAATGTTATTGAAATTATCGGAAAAATTAAAGAATAACATTAAAAAATGGGTTGACAGTATAAAATTTTGAATATATAATCGAAATATACACAAAGTAGTGTAATGGTTTTAAGCAAAGGGGCTTCTTGAAAATATTATGTTTTCGAGGAGCCTTTATTATTTTTTATAAAATTATAGATTTATTTTAGAATAGTTGTTAAAACACAGGTAATACTAAGACTAATAATTTATATGAAAATATTATTTTAGTGTTGTCTCTAAATGCAAAGGTAAGGTGAGTATATGAGTGACGATAAGCAAAGGATCATACAGGAGTTTGTTCCAGGAAAACAAGTAACCCTTGCACATATAATAGCCAATCCTACAGAAGAGCTTTATAAAAAGCTAGGTCTTGTAGCAAGTACTAGAGATGCTATTGGTATTTTAACTATAACTCCAAGTGAAGGTTCTATAATTGCTGCTGATGTAGCTACAAAAGCTGCTGGAGTTAATCTTGGGTTTGTAGATAGATTTAGTGGTTCACTTGTTATAACAGGAGATATTAGTTCTGTAGAATCAGCATTGAAGGAAGTTACTTCTGTACTTGAAGGATTATTACAATTTACCTCTACAAGAATTACTAGAACCTAGGAGGTAACATGAAAAAAGTAATATTTATAGGAAAGACTGGTAGTGGCAAGACTACTTTGTGTCAAAAGATTCATGATTTAGATTTAGAATATAAGAAGACTCAATCGGTAGAAATTTATGATGAGTCTATAGATACTCCAGGAGAATATCTAGAAAATAGATCTTACTACAAAGCTTTGATAGTAACATCAGCAGATGCAGATGTAATTGCACTAGTATATGATTGTACTTCAGAAGAATCGTACATAGCACCAGGTTTTTGTAGTATGTTTGCTAAAGAATGTATTGGGATAGTGACAAAGATAGACATTGCTCAAAACAAAGATAGAATAAAACATGCTAAGGAAATCTTAGATGAGGCTGGAGTATCTAGAATATTTGAAGTAAATACTTTAGATGGAACTGGCATAGAGGAATTAATTAAATATTTAAGTTCATAATATAGAGGAGAATAATTAAATATGAGTAAAAAAATCATAATAGTCGACGATGAGCCTATTATTAGAATGGATATCAGAGATATCTTAGAAGCGGAGGGTTACAATGTAGTAGCAGAAGCTTCAGATGGGTTTAGTGCTGTAGAACTTTGTAAAGAGCATAAACCTGATTTAGTAATTATGGATATACAGATGCCTATACTTGATGGCATAGGAGCTAGTAAAAGAATTAGACTTGAGCATCTTGCAGGTGGAATACTTTTATTGACAGCCTTTAATGATACTGAATTTATAGAAAAGGCTAAAAGTGTAGGAGCATA
The DNA here is from genome assembly GCF_002390995.1 of Clostridium sp. UBA4395. Lineage (NCBI taxonomy): Bacteria > Bacillati > Bacillota > Clostridia > Eubacteriales > Clostridiaceae > Clostridium > Clostridium sp. UBA4395. The sequence continues at coordinate 13,436 of NZ_DGRF01000032.1, read as the reverse complement.
TGGATATCTGGTGAAACCTTTAGATGAAAAATCATTTATCCCAACAGTGGAAATGTGCTTAGCTAAAGTAGAAGAATTTGAAGAGTTAGAAAATAACCTGGAGAAAGTTACATCAAAGTTAAACGAAAGAAAATTAATAGAAAAAGCAAAAGGTATACTTATGAAAGAATTAAATTCCGATGAAGAAGAAGCTTACAGATACATTAGAAAATTAAGTATGGATAGAAGATGCTCTATGATAGATATTGCAAAAACTTTAATAGTGGCTTATGAATAAGATAAAAGAATTATGTAATATTTATACTAATCTTACTGATGAAGATGTTAATAAAATCATAGAGGTTTCTAGCTCTATTGAGTTAATAGCTAATTTAGAGGAATGCGATGCTTTTATAGATGTGCCATCAAAAAATCCAGAAGAAGCTATAGTGGTTTCAGAAGGAAGAAAAAAAGAATCTATTTATACTAATTCTGTAGTAGGGAAAAAAGCTTTAAGAATTAATGAGCCTGGCGTAATAAGAACTCTAAAAACCGGTGAGGTTTTTAAAGGAGTAAGAGCTTTAACACAAGAAAATAGATTTGTAAGGCAAAAGGTATACCCGATTTATAATAAGGAAAAAATAATAGGAGTAATTATTGTTGAGGATGATATAAGTAATGAAATAAAAGAAGATTTTACTATTCCTAATGATGGCTCCAAAAGCAAAAGACAAAAGACACATCAGCTTATGAACTTGATAAATTCCAATAGATTGATAAATGATAACTTAGAATCTGCTATTTTAGTTTATGATGAAAATGGAATATTAAGAATTAAAAATAGAAAAGCTGATATGATTTACATAGGTAGAGGATATAATGAGCTTGAAGGAATGCATTATGATGACTTGTCCTTAGATAATACCCTATTTACTAATATTAATAAAATCTTAGAGATTACAGAAGATAATAAAGTAATAACAAAGGAAATAAAAGTTGGTAATTTTTATTATGGAATAAAAAGAATACTGATTAAGGAAGAAGACTTGAGAGTTATTGAAATAGTTCAAGATATAACAGATATAAAGAATAAGGAAGCCGAAATAATCTCTAAGTCTGTTGCTATAAGAGAAATTCATCATAGAGTAAAGAATAACCTACAAACTGTAGCTTCACTTTTACGTATTCAAGGGAGAAGATGTGATAGTGAGGAAGCAAAGGTAAGTCTTCAAGAAAGTGTGAATAGGATTCTAGCTATTGCAGCAACTCATGAACTTTTATCCAAGGATATAAGTGATGAGGTAAAGATTATGAAGGTTATAAATGCTATAGTAGATAATGCTAAAAGATGTTTTTTAAATATTCAAAAGGAAATTAACATAGAAGTATCAGGTAATGATTTTTATATTGATACAGATAGAATTACTGCAATATCTCTTATAATTAATGAATTAATACAAAATTGTTATGATCATGCTTTTAATCATAGGGAATGTGGCACTATAAAAATTATTGTTACTGAGCAGGAAGAGTTTAGAGAAATATCAGTAGCTGACGATGGAGTTGGTTTTGATACTTCCATAGATAAATCTTCTAGCTTAGGAATGTCTATAGTAAAAAACTACATATCTGATAAATTAAAAGGTGATATAGATATATTTTCTAATGATGAGGGAACTAGAATTAAATTTAGATTTCCTATAAAACTTGAATAAAATAGAACTACATTGAAGTAGTTTGATTTAAGCAAAGAGGCTTAAAGTTAAAAAAATTAATTTTCATAGTTATTTGAAAGATTAATTTGATAGCTTTAAGCCTTTTTATATTTGTATTTGGAGGTGATTTAATGAGAGAAGAACTTTTAAGTGTTGGAATTGATATTGGAACTAGTACAACTCAACTTGTATTTTCGAAACTAATCATAGAAAACACTGCTTCAAGTTTTTCAGTACCTAGAATATCAATAGTTGATAAAGAAGTAGTTTATAGAAGTGATGTTTATTTTACGCCACTTAAATCTATGACAGAAATTGATGCTGAGAAAGTTAAGGATATAGTATCTTTAGAATATAAAAAATCTGGTATCAATAAGGATGAAATACAAACAGGAGCTGTAATTATAACAGGTGAAACTGCTAGAAAAGAAAATGCCAACGAAGTACTACATACTTTAAGTGGATTTGCAGGAGACTTTGTAGTTGCTACAGCAGGTCCAGATCTCGAAAGTATTATAGCAGCTAAAGGTGCAGGAGCTCACATTTACTCCAGTGAACATTCTACAAGTGTAGTTAATCTAGATATTGGTGGAGGAACTACAAATTTAGCTGTGTTTACTAGAGGAGATTTGAAGGAAACTGGATGTCTAGATATAGGTGGAAGACTTATAAAACTCGATAAAGACACAAATAATATAGTATATATTGCACCTAAAATACAAAATATTATAAATCAAAATAATTTTGATATGAAAGTTGGCTATAAAGCAACTAAAGAAATGTTGATTCCAGTTGTTGATGAAATGGTAAAGCTTTTAGAGGAAAGCGTAGGAATTAGGACTCAAACATCTATCTTTGAAATGATAGTTACTAATAAGTCTATTGCCTTAAATGAGGATATTAAGTGTATATCTTTTTCAGGAGGAGTAGCTGACTATGTATATAATGAATCTCCTATAGAAGATTATTTTAAGTATGGAGATATAGGAATACTTCTTGGAGAAGCTATTAAAAACTCAGACTTATGTAAAAAATTAAAATTGGTGAGATCAATAGAAACTATAAGAGCAACGGTAGTGGGAGCTGGCTCTCACACTATGGATATTAGTGGAAGTACAATTACATATACCCATGACAACTTCCCTATAAAAAATTTACCAATTTTAAAGCTCAGTTTAGAAGATGAGAATAGAGGTTCTGAAATTTTAGAAAAAGCTATATCAGAAAAAATTAATTGGTTTAAATATGAAAATGAACTTCAGAGTATTGCCATAGCCCTACATGGAAAGAAGAATCCTTCTTTTGCAGAAATACAAGACATGGCAAAGGGACTAGTAGGTGGGATGAAAGAACTGATTGATAGAAAGCTTCCACTTATTATAATTGTTGAAAATGATATGGCAAAGGTATTAGGTCAGGCTATTTACTCCCTTTTACATCTTGATAAGGACATAGTTTGTATAGATGGTATCAAGGTTGAAAATGGAGATTATATAGATATAGGAAAACCCGTAGCGGAAGGTAAAGTATTACCTGTAGTTATAAAAACATTAGTATTTAATTAACCGAGAGGAGGATTATCATGATTTTAAAAACTAAATTATTCGGAAAAGTATACCAGTTTAATTCAGTAATGGAAGTTATGGCAAAAGCAAACGAAGAAAAATCAGGAGATAACTTAGCAGGAATAGCTGCACAGTCAGCAGAGGAAAGGGTTGCAGCAAAAGTTGTACTTTCTAACCTTACATTGTCTGATTTAAGAAATAATCCTGCAGTACCTTATGAATTAGATGAGGTTACTAGAATAATACAAGATGACGTAAATGAAAAAATATATTCAGAAGTTAAAAATTGGACTGTAGCAGAATTTAGAGAGTGGCTACTAGATGATAATACTACAGGAGCAGATATAAGAAGAGTTTCAAGAGGAATAACATCAGAAATAGTGGCTGCTGTTGCAAAAATAATGTCTAATATGGATTTAGTATACGCAGCTAAGAAAATAAAAGTTACAGCTCATTGTAATACAACTATAGGAGAACCAGGTACATTATCTGTTAGATTACAACCAAACCATCCAACAGATGATCCAGATGGAATACTTGCATCTTTAATGGAAGGATTAAGCTATGGTATTGGAGACGCAGTGCTTGGATTAAATCCAGTTGATGACTCTGTAGAGAGCGTAACAAAAGTCTTAAAGAGATTTAATGAATTTAAAGAAAAATGGCAAATACCAACTCAAACTTGTGTACTTGCACACGTTACTACACAAATGGAAGCAATTAGAAAAGGTGCGCCAGCGGATCTTATATTCCAATCAATTGCTGGTTCTGAAAAAGGAAATGAAGCATTTGGATTTACTGCTGCAACAATAGAAGAAGCAAGACAACTTGCACTTAAAGAAGGAACTGCTACAGGTCCAAACGTAATGTATTTTGAAACTGGTCAAGGTTCAGAACTTTCTTCAGATGCACACCATGGTGCTGACCAGGTAACAATGGAAGCTAGATGCTATGGATTTGCTAAGAGATTCCAACCATTCCTAGTAAATACAGTTGTTGGATTCATAGGACCTGAGTACCTATATGATGCAAAACAAGTTATAAGAGCTGGTCTTGAAGACCACTTTATGGGTAAACTTTCAGGACTTCCAATGGGATGTGACGCTTGTTACACAAACCATATGAAGGCTGATCAAAATGATATAGAAAACTTAGCGGTATTACTTGCTACAGCAGGATGTACATACTTCATGGGAATTCCTCATGGTGATGACGTAATGCTTAACTATCAAACAACTGGATATCAAGAGACAGCTACATTAAGAGAGTTATTAGGAGTAAAACCTATTAAACCTTTTGAAGAGTGGATGGAAAAAATGGGAATTATAGAAAATGGCAAGTTAACCAGAAGAGCTGGCGACGCTTCAATATTTTTAGGATAAGGGGGGACTACTGATGAACGAACAAGAATTAAAATTAATGGTTGAAAAGTTATTAGGAGAAATGGTAGAAAAATCAGGTAGTACTGACATAGTAAATCAAGTAGCAAATAAAATGAGTGCTGTAATAGGTTCAGTAGATGAAAATGGATGTATTCCAGATATCACAGAAATTGACCTTAAAAAACAACTTTTAGTTGAAAACCCTCATGATAGAGAAGGATACCTAAAAATGAAGGAAAGAACTCCAGCAAGAATAGGTATTGGAAGATCAGGTCCAAGATACAAAACTATAACTCAATTAAGAGTTAGAGCTGACCATGCTGCTGCACAAGACTCTGTGTTCTCTTATGTATCTGAAGATTTTATAAAAGAAAATAATTTAATACCAGTAAATACAATGTGTGTTGATAAAGATCAATATATAACTCGTCCTGATCTTGGAAGAAAATTTGATGAAGAAACTACTAAGTTTATAAAAGATAAGTTTTCAGGTCAAAAGGTATTAGTAGTAGTTGGAGATGGACTTTCTTCTGCAGCTATTGAAGCTAACCTAAAAGATTCAGTTCCTTCAATTAAGCAAGGTTTAAAAATGTATGGAATTGAAATTGGAGATATATTATTCATTAAACATTGTAGAGTTGGAGCTATGGATGCCATTGGTGATGCAACAGGAGCAGAGGTTGTTTGTATGCTAGTAGGTGAAAGACCAGGTCTTGTTACTGCTGAATCAATGAGTGCTTATATAGCTTATAGACCAACAGCTAATATGCCAGAGGCTAACAGAACAGTTATATCAAACATCCATAAAGGTGGTACTACAGCAGTTGAAGCTGGAGCACATATAGCGGAACTTATAAAGACAATGCTTGATAAAAAAGCATCAGGAATAAATTTAAAAATATAATTTAGGAGGAATTTATTGTGATTAATGAAGCATTACGTCCAACCGTATTAAGCGTTAAAATAATTTCAAATGTAAGCCCAGAACTAGTTAAAAAATTAGAATTACAACCTCATCACAAAAGTTTAGGTATCATTACTGCTGATAGTGATGACGTAACTTACACTGCCCTTGATGAAGCTACAAAAGCTGCTGAAGTTGATGTAGTATATGCAAGATCAATGTATGCAGGTGCTGCTAATGCATCTACAAAACTTGCTGGTGAAGTTATTGGAATAATAGCTGGACCAAGTCCAGCAGAAGTAAGAAGTGGTTTAAATGCTACTATAGACTTCATGGAAAATGGATCACACTTTGTAAGTGCTAACGACGATAACTCTATAGCTTACTATGCACATTGTGTTTCAAGAACTGGAACTTATCTTTCAAAAGTAGCAGGAGTTAAAGAAGGAGAAGCAATAGCTTATCTTGTAGCTCCACCACTTGAAGCTATCTACGGATTAGATGCAGCTCTTAAGGCAGCAGATGTTGAAATGAAAGAATTCTTTGGACCTCCAACTGAAACAAACTATGGTGGTGGATTACTTACAGGTAGTCAATCAGCATGTAAGGCAGCATGTGACGCTTTTGCAGAAGCTGTCAAATCAGTTGCTCAACAACCAGTAAACTTTTAGGCGAAGGTTTAGTAAGTGAGTAAAGCATTAGGTCTAGTAGAAGTAAGAGGATACGTTGCAGCAGTAGAAGCTGCAGATTCTGCTCTAAAGGCTGCAAATGTTACTTTGATTGGACTAGAAAAAATAAAAGGTGGAATAACCACTATTAAAATTATTGGAGATGTAGGAGCGGTAAAGGCTGCAGTTGATGCAGCCAGGGCTTCTGTAGAAAGTTTAGGTACTTTTAGAACTGCTCATGTGATACCAAGAGTAGATTCCCAAGTTGAAGATTTATTCTTTGAAGGACATAAAAAATCACAAGAGGTATCTATAGAATCATCCAGTGAAAAAAGGGATACAAAAGATAAGGAAAAAACAGAAACTCCGGTTAAGAAAAAAGAAGAGGCTTTAGTCAAGAAAAAAGTAGAAACTTCTGAAGTGGGAATTGTAGAAAAATTTACAGAAGAAAAATCAGAAGCTAAAGAAGAAAATAAGGAAGTAGAGCCTCAAATAAACAATATAGAAGAAATTAAAAAAAATGATTTCAAACATAATATAGATTATAACTCTATGAAAGTAGAAGAGTTAAGAAGGTTAGTTAGAACTTTAAAAATTCCGAATATGACAAATAAACAAATTAAATTTGCCAAAAAGGATGTGCTTATTAAAACTATACTAGAATATAACAAAGCAGGTGAAAAATAATGGAACTTACAGATAAAGATTTAGCGTCTATACAAGAAGTTAGAAATCTAATTAAAACAGCTAAAGCTGCTCAAGCAAAATTGGCTAAAAAATCTCAAGAAGAGATTGATAGAATAGTTAAGGCTATGGCTGAGGCTGCTGCAGCAAATGCAGAGAAGCTAGCTAAAATGGCAGTTGAAGAAACTGGATTTGGGATATGGCAGGACAAAGTAATTAAAAATATTTTTGGGTCTACATATATCTATGATTATATCAAGGATTTAAAAACTATTGGTATAGTTGCAGAAGATGAAGAGAAAAAAGTTATGGATGTTGCAGTACCTATGGGAGTAATTGCAGGATTAATTCCTTCAACTAATCCAACATCAACAACTATGTATAAAGCTCTTATATCATTAAAATGTGGAAACGCAATAGTATTTTCACCACATCCAAATGCTAAAAAAAGTATATTAGAAACAGTTAGAATTATTAATGAAGCAGCTGTAAAGGCTGGATGCCCAGAAGGAGTTATTGGATGCATTACAATTCCAACCCTTCAAGCTACAGATGAATTAATGAAAAATAAAGATACAGCTATGATACTTGCAACTGGTGGTTCAGCAATGGTTAGAGCAGCGTACTCTTCAGGTACACCGGCCCTCGGAGTTGGTCCAGGAAATGGTCCAGCATTTATCGATAAGAGTGCTGATATTAAAGTTGCGGTTAAGAGAATAATGGATTCTAAAACTTTTGATAATGGAACAATCTGTGCTTCTGAGCAATCAGTAATTATAGAAGAAGCTATTAAAGATAGAGTAGTGACTGAATTCAAAAATCAAGGAGCATATTTCTTAAGCCCAGAAGAAGCAAAACAACTTGGTAAATTTATAATGAGAGCTAATGGAAGTATGAATCCACAAATAGTTGGTAAGAGTGTAGAAACTATTGCAAAACTTGCTAATTTAACTAACGTACCTTCTTCAGCAAGAGTACTTATTGCAGAAGAAACAGAAGTAGGACACAATGTTCCATATTCAAGAGAAAAACTAGCTCCAATTCTAGGATTCTATGTTGAAAAGAGTGTAGATGATATAGAAGCTAAGTGTAGAGAAATACTTATTAATGAAGGCGCTGGTCACACATTCTCAATGCACTGTGAAGACAAGGAACTAGTAAAAAGGTTTGCTCTTAGTATGCCGGTATCAAGAATACCAGTAAACACTCCAAGTACTTTAGGAGGAATAGGTGCTTCTCTAAATATAGTACCTGCTTTAACTTTAGGTTGTGGAGCTATTGGTGGAAGTGCAACATCTGATAATGTAGGACCACTTCACCTTGTAAATATCAAAAAAGTAGCTTATGGAGTTAGAGAAATTGAACATTTTAGAGGTGGAAGTAGCAATTCAGTTAATGAAAATAATAGTTCACTTTCATCTGCAGACACAGAAGAGCTTGTTAATTTACTTGTTAAGAAAATAATAAGTGAATTAAGATAATAAAATAAAATTTCAAAGTATATTGGTTAAATTTAAGGAGGAATTTATAATGGCAAACGCAAATGCATTAGGAATGATTGAAACTAAAGGATTAGTAGCAGCGATAGAAGCTGCAGACGCAATGGTTAAAGCTGCTAACGTACAACTAGTAGGAAAAGAACAAGTTGGTGGAGGTCTTGTAACTGTACTTGTAAGAGGAGATGTTGGAGCTGTTAAAGCTGCTACAGATGCTGGAGCAGCGGCTGCTGAAAGAGTTGGAGAATTAATATCAGTTCACGTAATCCCAAGACCACACTTTGAAGTAGATGCTGTTTTACCAAAAACACAGGAAACAGTTTAATTTAGATTTGTGTAGAGATGTATTGCTAAAATAAGCAATACGTCTCTTACATCTAATGAGGGATGTGAAGATATGTCAGTATTAACTGAAAGTGAAGTTAGAAGACAGTTAAAGGGAACAGACTTTAGGGAATATAACGAATTTAGAGTTCTAAAAGGGCAAATAGTAACTCCATCTGCAAAATCGTTTTTGTCAGAAAATAATATTAAATTGAAGTATGTAGATTCTTTAGAGGAAGTAGTACATGAAGTAAAAAAGGTAAAAGAAGAAGTACCTGTAAAGTTACAAACGAGAGAAGAAAAAAGTAAATATATAACTGTATTTGGTGCTGAATTAATGGAAAAACCTGAGCATATGACACATTTAAATGGAAACTTATTAGTGTTTAAAGATCATAAGATAATAGCGCTGAGAGGAAAGCTAGATTCTCTTGAGTCTAAGATATTGGAAACTCAAGTTATTACTCATAAATTAGGAGCTTCAAAACTAACAGAAGACCTTGAAGAGATATTAAAGTTTGTAAGAGGTCTCCTTAGATGTGAAGTAGTTAATGAACCAGTAGGAGAATTTAAACTTCTTGGTATGACTCCAGAAGAATTGAGAGAAAAATCTAATTATCCAAAGAAATATTATGGGATTGGTCATGAGCCAGTAGCGTTTTCTATGGGTGAGGCTGTTGTGGCATTAAATTCTTGTAGAACAACTATAAGAGAAACTGAACTTTTAGCTTATACCGCATTTAAAGGGGAGTATGGTGATGTTCAAAGGCCGGATATAATAAAGGCATTAAATAGATTATCATCCTTGTTTTGGATAATGATATTTAAATATAGAACTGGAGAATACAGTTAAAGCAGGAGGATGAAATATGAATAATCTTTTAGTAGAAGATATCATAGATGAAGTAATAAAGAGAGTAAAAAAAGAAGCTTTTATAGAAGTTGAAGCTTCAGGAAAACACGTTCACCTATGTGAAGAACATATAAACATATTATTTGGACGTGATTATCAGTTAAATAAGGTTAAAGACTTATCACAACCAGGTCAATATGCATGTAAAGAAAGAGTTACTATAACAGGACCTAAGGGTTCACTAAAAAATGTTGTTGTTCTTGGACCTGCAAGGAAATCTACACAAGTAGAAATTTCATTAACTGATGCAACAGTTCTTGGAATTAAGGCTCCTGTTAAAGAGAGTGGTAAAATAGAAGGTACTCCTGGAATTACAATTTCTACAGAACGAGCTACTCTTACAATAGATAAAGGAGTAATTGTTGCTAAAAGGCACATACACATAACTCCAGAAGATGCAGAGAAGTTTGGTGTGAAAGATAAAGAAATCATTCAAGCAAAGGTTTATGGTAATAGACCCCTAATATTTGATGATGTTGTCATAAGAGTAAGCCCAGACTTTAGAACATATATGCATATAGACTATGATGAGGCTAATGCTTGTGGATTTACGAAGGGAAATCTTTGTAGAATAGTTAAGTAGGCCTCAAAAAGGAGGTATATAAATGAACTATGATAAACTTGTGGACTTAATAGTAAAAGAAGTTTATAAAAAGTTAGAAGAAACAAATGAAAATATTGTAAAACATAAGATAGCTGCAATAATTGGAGATGTAGAGTTGGATCCTATTACTAAATCTAATTTAGATGAAGAATATACTGTGACTTCATATAATGAAGCACAATTAGAAGCTGACATAGCCATAGTTTCTACACTATCTATAAAGTCCATGGCAAATATAGCTACGCTAACTGGTATCAATGAAGAAGAAAACTTTATCATTAATATGCTATTAGCAGGTAAGAAGGTATATGTCCTTGAAAATGGTCTAGAGTATAGAAAGTATAAAAATACTGCTCCAAGAGCACTATATAATAAGTATTTAAGCTTTGAAAGAGAGCTTAAAGTGTATGGAATTGATATAGTTGAGTTTATTGAAAAAGTTGAAGATAAAACCACAAGAAAAGAAGAGTATAAAAAAATTGAAGATACTAGTATATTAGAAACTTCAAATTTTATATCAGAAGAGATGAGCTTCGAAATTAGAAATAAGAAACTTATTAGTGAGATGGATCTTAGGAAGCCATTTATGAATGGAATGAAATCTGTGGTAATAGATAAAAAAAGCATAATCACTCCATTGGCTAACGACTTTATAAGAATTCATAATCTGAAAGTTAAAAGAGTTTAGCGGAGGATAATATGGTTATAGGTAGAGTTGTTGGTAGATTATGGGCAACTAGAAAAGATGAAAAGCTAAATGGTCAAAAGTTTTTAATAGTGAGGATACTAAAAGATATAGATGTAGAAGAAACAGGCTTTTTTGTAGCAGCGGATAGTGTAGGTGCAGGTACTGGAGACAATGTACTTATAACTAGAGGTGGTGCAGCTAGAGTGTCACTAGGAGAAAGAGATGTACCTGTGGATGCAACTATAATAGGAATAATTGATTCAATAGAGGTGGAAAATGAGTAAAAGTATTGGAGCAATTGATTTTAAAAGTATAGCTAAAGGCATTGAAGTTGCAGATGAAATGGTGAAAAAAGCTGATGTTGATGTACTATATCTTAAAACTATATGTCCTGGAAGATTTTTGGTTATATTAACAGGAGATGAAGGTGCTATAAGAACAACCCTTGACCACGGGATTTTCTCTGGTCAGGGGCATATAATAGATAGTTGTATTATAAATAGTGTCCATAATAATATTATACAAGCTTTGAAAAGTAGATTTGTAACTAAGGCTAATGGGGCCATAGGAGTAATGGAGACCAATAGCGTAAGTAGTGGTCTTAAAGCGTTAGATATTGCTCTTAAGGGAGCCAATTTAAATTTAGTAAAACTACAAGTAGCATCTGGAATAAGTGGTAAACTTGTTTATATTATTTCTGGTGGGCTTAGTGATGTAGAGCATGGAATAAATATAGCTAAAGAAGCTATAGAAGAAAAACGAATTGTTCATGTATCAGTAATACCTTCGCCAGATGAACTTATCATTAAGTATTTAACATAAAAGCTTAAACTTTAGTTTACACAGTTAACAGTATAAATAAATTGAATAAATAAAGAATTAACTTATTAAGGAGATGAAACAATGGAAATTAACGACATAATTGTATATATAATGGTTGTATTTATGGCCCTTGGAGCCATAGATAAGTGTTTAGGAAATAAGTTTGGACTTGGAGAAAAGTTCGAAGAAGGTTTCATGGCTATGGGTTCTCTTGCAATTGCAATGATAGGAGTTATCTGTCTTGCACCAGTACTTGCAAATATATTAGAACCAGTAATAGTACCAGTATTTAATTTCTTAGGAGCAGACCCAGGTATGTTCGGAGGTACATTACTTGCGAACGATATGGGAGGAGCTTCACTTTCTCAAGCTCTTGCAGTAGATTCTCAAGCAGGAATGTTTGGTGGATTAATAGTTGGTTCAATGATGGGTGTTACTATAGTATTTACAATTCCAGTTGCCCTTGGAATAATAGAAAAAGAAGATCACAAATTCTTAGCTATGGGAGTATTAGCAGGGGTTATTACAATTCCATTAGGAGCTTTTGTTGGTGGTCTTGTAGCTGGATTCCCAATAATTATGGTGCTAAAAAACTTAATTCCAATAGTAATAATTGCAGCACTTATAGCTTTAGGACTTTGGAAATTTGAAAATGCAATAATTAAAGGATTTACGGTTTTTGGAAAATTTGTAGTTATACTTATAACTTTAGGATTAGCTGCAGCAGTAATTGAAGAATTAACAGGTCTAGTTATAATTCCAGGAATGGCACCAATTTCTGATGGTATTGAAACCGTTGGAGCAATAGCAATAGTTCTTGCTGGAGCATTCCCACTAGTATACGTAATTACGAAAGTATTCCAAAAACCATTAATGGGATTAGGTAAAGTTTTAAAAATGAATGATATAGCAGCAGCTGGTATGGTTGCAACTCTTGCTAATAGTATTCCAATGTTTGGCATGATGAAGGATATGGATAACAGAGGTAAAATAATTAACGTTGCGTTTGCAGTATCAGCAGCCTTTGTATTTGGAGATCACTTAGGATTTACAGCAGGGTTTAATTCAGAAATGATACTACCAATGATAGTAGGTAAATTAGTTGCAGGAATTACAGCAATATTTGTAGCTATATTCATTGCAAACAATGCAACTAAAAATGAGGAGGCTAAATAATGATGGAAAATATAGATAAAAGTTTATTAGAAAAATTAGTTAGACAAATAATTGAAGAAAAACTTACAGGAGCGTCTAATGATTCTGTAGACTTTGTAAGAAATAAAGATGCAAGCGGCATTATATCTGTTAAACTACCAACAGTTAGAGTAGATGAGTCAAATAGACTTGATACTGGAAATAGCAGTGATATAGTATATACAAAAGATTTATTCACTCTTGAAGAAAGTAAGAGATTAGGTTGTGGAATAATGGAAATGAAAGAAACAACCTTCGATTGGACTTTAAACTATGATGAAATAGATTATGTTATAGAAGGACATCTAGACATAGTAATAGATGGAAGACTTGTATCAGCAGATGCTGGAGAATTAATTTTAATACCAAAAGGAAGCACAATTAAATTCTCAGTTCCAAACTATGCTAGATTCATATATGTAACATATCCAGCAGATTGGGCAACCCAAAACTAATAAATTAATTAACATACCAATATGGGGCTGTCGCACTAAGAAA
>NZ_DGRF01000060.1:0-6237 GCF_002390995.1 Clostridium sp. UBA4395 | reverse complement strand
AAGTTAGTTTTTCATTCAACGATTTAATATAAGTAAGAGAATATTTCCATATAACTTATGGAAATAGAAAGGGGTGCAGCTATAGTTAATAAGAAATAATAAGGGGTGCATAAAATGATAGAAAAGGGATTAAATAATTTTTTTTGGGGATTCTTGTTTATATCTTTAAACTTTAAAATTTGTGGTTTTGATATACTCCCCGATGTAATTGGATTTATACTATTTGCTATGGCCTTTAGTCACCTTAAAGAGCATAGCGAGCATTTTTCAAAGGCTTCAACATTAAATATCTTTACCCTAATACTTTCTATTTTTTCAATATATGAAGTTAAAAACAATAACGGTGGTATCAACTTTGGAATTTTAGGACCATTTGGTATTCTAGTAGTATTAGCTTCCTTAATATTAACCTTATATGTAATATACAATTTATTCATGGGTATGAAAGAAATGCTTAACAATCATGATAAACATATGTTAGCTGAAGAAGCTGATGATAGATGGAATCAATATAAAGCATTAACTATTGCAAGTATATTAGCTTTTATAGTAATATTTATACCTGTAATAAATATCTTATATGTGTTAGGGTTATTTATTTTTGGTATAGTTTTCTTAGTAAAAACCATGCAATATTTTAGTAGTTGTAAAGATAGCTTTAGTGGAAATAATTATTAAAAATTTAAAGCCAATGCTCAATAATGTTAAGCATTGGCTTTTTTTACTTAGATATATCTTCTGAAATATGAGTTTTCTTTCTATATTCTTTTGTAGCTAAAAATGGTAAATAAATAATACCAAAAATCACAAGTGAAATTATGACATCTTGCCACCTAATAACAGCATTTGAACCATCTGCACCAAAGAGTAGAAAACCAAGATTATTGTTTAAATAATGTATCATGGACACAGCCCAAATATTTTCCGTCTTAAGATATACATAGCCAAAGAAAATAGAGTAACATATACAAACTATAAGTTGAATAACTATGCTATAAAAAGAGGTCTCTGGACTATAATAAAATAAATTTATTGGGAAATGCCAAAGTCCCCAAATTACTCCAAGTAAAAGTACACCCCATCTTTTACCAAACTTGTCCTGAAGTACTGGTTGTAAGAAATACCTCCATCCGTATTCCTCTCCAAAGAAAAGAAAATAAGTAAATAAAAAATTTAATGGTAAAAGCAGAAGTAATTTAAAAATAGTCGGATACTTAAGGTATGTAAAAAAATCATCAAGGGATCCACTTATAGCACAGGATATTAAATTTGCTAATAAGTAAAGTACAACAAAAATAAGAATATAGAATAATGATTTCTTACCATTCTTTTTTATGCTAAGTCCAAACTCTGCCCTGGTTTTGCTATCTTCAATACCTAGCATAATAAGTCCCAGAAAACTTCCTGCTGTGACTAATATTCCAGCTACAATCTCTGGCTTACCATATCCAGTAAAGGTCTGTATAGAAAGTATAATTACTGATACCATTGAGAAAATCAAAAATACTCCAAAAAACTTTTTAGGTGCCCTGGTTCTTATTTCCTTGTTACATAAGAATGCCAACATAACTCCCATGGCTGGGTAATACATTTGTACAAGGGGAAATGCACCTACAGCCTCTTTAGAATATGCAAAAGCCATTAAAAATCCCATTAGTGCTGTCACTCCAAAACATACTATAAAGAATATAATAACAGTACCTTTGCTACTGTGTTGCTTATCCAAATTTTCCATAAATACTCTCCTTATATTTATTACTGTTATACTAAGATAAGTTATATGAATATTTATGTAATTTCATTATATAACTAAGTTTTTACCTCATATAACTAAGTTGCTACCTTAAAATATAATAAATAAAAAACATAAATATTCAACAATTTCATTATATCAAAATTACTAAATATATACAAATCATGGTATTTACCTTAAATTAAAGTAAAACATCAAAGGATTAATTTACCATAAAAAAATATATTGTACATTAAACTAAAATATGATATTATAATCTCACACCAAGGAAATGACTAATAAATAAAAAGTTAAATTTCTGGAATATGCGTTAAGCTCTTATTTTGAACCTACATTTAATTTTAGGGAGTTCAATATTTAAATGAGAAAATGTACCTTCTTGTGAGTCCTTTTCACGGCATTGAGGGCGATTGAGACATCTGTGAGGACACCCACCTATCGTGAGATAGGCTTCAAAATTAGAGTACCGGTATTTTGGATTTTATATTAAAATTTAAGCCAAGCTTATAGTCTTAAGCATTGGCTTTTTGTTTTATCCGATGACTATCAGCTCTAATACTCCCATCTTCTTCAAAATGGGAGTAAAGAGAAGTTACGTCCCTGGATAACGATTTCTTTGCTTCAGTGGGAGTGAAAAATCCCTCTGAAGCAAAGAAATCTGTTTATTCTACAACTTTTCACTAATCTAATTACAGTTACCTATAGGTATTAATTTAAACTTACCCACAATTCCATAGCTTCATCACGCTTACTACTTAACTCTTCTTTTTTGCAGTATAACTTATTAAGGTTTTCATAATCCAACTTGTCATCAGTCATGACAACATCAATATCCTTTATTTCATTTTCAAGGAATTCAATGATTCTTTCAACCTTAGCCTTTTCCACTTCCCTCTGTTTATCCTCATCAACCTTTTTAGGTTTCTTAACTTTTTCAGCTTTTACCACGGGCTCTTTAATCTCTTGTAGCTTAAGCTGCTCTTTTACATTTTTATAATAATCATAATTTCCAGGATAGCTTTTAAAACCATTGTCTTCAATGGCAATTACTCTTTCACTTATTTTATTAATAAAATATCTATCGTGGGATATGAAGAATATAGTTCCTTTAAAATCTTCTAGAGCTTCTTCAAAGTTTTCTATGGAGTCAATATCAAGATGATTAGTAGGCTCATCCAGTATCAATAAATTTACATCTTCATATAATAGCTTACCAAGCTTTAGTCTTATTCTCTCTCCCCCAGATAAATGCTTTACTTTTTTAAATACACTATTCCCATAAAACATGAATTTTGATAGATATTCACGTGCTTGACCTTCAAGTATTGAAATATCTTCTCTAAAGCACTCTAGTACAGTAAACTCCTCATTTTTAAAGGTGATTTTCTGTGGTAAATATGCAGCCATTACATTAGCACCTAATTCCACTACACCAGAATCTGGCTTTTCTTCATCTAAGAGCATTTTCAAGAAAGTAGTTTTACCACTACCGTTTGGGCCTATTAATGCTGCTCTTTCACCGAAATGAATCAATAAATCTACATCTCTTAAAATTACCTTATCATCAAAAGATTTAGAAAGTCCTTCAGCTTTAATTGTCTCATTACCAGATCTTTCACCATCTTTAAAGTTAAGCTTCATATTCTTTCTTTCAAACTTTGGTTTTTCAGTTCTTACATATTGACCTCTGGTTCGATAAAATTTATTACTTTCAGTATCACTACTTTTCATTTTATCAAGCTTTTTTTGTAGACTAGCAGCTCGTTTAAAGAATTTATTATTATCTACCCTAGCTGCCCAATCCCTTAACTCCTTTATAGCGTTCTGTACATTCTTGATCTCCTTTTGCTGCTCCTTATATTGGTGAAATTGTTCAAGGATATTCTCTTCTTTTTGCTTTGAAAAATCAGAATAATTTCCTTTATAAGTCTTACTTTCCATATCCTCTATTTCTATAATCTTTGTTACCACATTATCTAAAAAGTATCTATCATGAGAAACAATAATTACAATACCATTGTAGTTTTTAAGATAAGCTTCAAGCCATTCAGTCGATTCCATATCCAGATGATTTGTAGGCTCGTCTAGTAGTAATATATCTGGGTTATCTATGAGCAGTTTGCCAAGGACAACCGTAGTTTTTTCACCACCACTTAATAAATTAAATTCTTTATTTAAAAAGCTTTCATCTAATTTTAACCCCGTACAAATCCTACTTAATTTTTCTTCTGTATTGTATCCATCTTTAACTTCATATAATTCAACTAATTGGCTATACTGCTTTAAAGCTTTTTCTAAATTATTATCTTCTAAAAACTTCATTCTTTCTTCTAATCCACGCATTTTATTCTCTATGCTATAAACTTCTTCAAAAGCTAATTTTAGAACATCAATAACCTTTATGCCATCTTCATACTTAGGAATTTGCTCAAGGTATGCACAAGTAGCTTCTCTAGGCTTACAAATAAAACCTTCATCATATCCTGGACTTGTAGCTCCCGGATACCCAATACAATAATTCATTGGTAACACTCCTGCTATTAACTTAAGAACAGTACTCTTTCCACTTCCATTAACCCCTACTATACCAACTTTTTCTCCTGAATAAATCTGAAAGGATATATTTTTAAGAACAAGAGTTGCATCCATATATTTTTTTACACCATTTAATGTTAATTCGAACATAAAAATTCCTTCTTCCATCCATAATTCTAATTATGCATTTCATGGATAGGCACAAAAACACCTTAATTATTATAACTTTTTATTATTTAAAAATAAAAAACTGTAAGAAGATGGTTTCTTCTTACAGTCAGAAATACTCTAATACTATTATAATTTACTTAAATGAGATATAGCTTAAAACATATTATTATGCTATATATCCCATTATATAACTCTTCAAAGCTTTTTCTCCAATAGTTAAAGCTTATTGAAATATTATAAATTATAGTATTTAATTTCAATAAAGTAAGTTACCTTCTAAATGCCTTATTCCATAAAGAGCACAACAATAAAACCTAAATATAATTAGGTAAAATAAAACTCATTATAAAATATATTAATTATTAAATTAAAATTAATATTAGCAAATAGCTGGTTTCATAACTTACTTCCTCCTCTTGGCGTTTTTTTTATTATACCATTTTTAATATATTATGTAAATACATTTAAAAACTGTATCAACATAGCTATTTAAATCCATCAATTTAAGACCTATACTATGATTTTTTGTGCATTTTCATGGGTATCATCGTATTCTTCTCTAAGGAGTGAACATATATATCTATCAACTAGCTTCCCCTTATTTTTAACACTTTTTCTCATTAATCCTTCTACTTGAAATCCTAAACTGGTTAATAAAGCTAAAGAGCCTGTATTCTCCTTTTGTAAAGTTGCATATATCCTAGTTAACTTTAGTTCCTGAAATGCATACCTAATAAGCATTTGTGCTGCTTCTTTGGTATAACCCTTATTCCAAAATTTTTTTCTTATCCAATATCCAATTTCTCCATTTTCATATTGATAATTAATATTACTTAAGGAAACAACTCCTATAAAGTCATCTGTATTTCTATTGAAAATACCCAGTTCTATGCAAGAATCATCTTTTATAGAATTTAAGTACTTTATATAGCTTTCAGCATCTTCTAAAGTATATGGGTATGGAACTTCATGCATATATTTTGTCTGTTCAAAATCATTTATGTTTTCTTGAAGGGTCTTTGCACTAACTTTAGTTGTAAGTGTTTCCAAATAAATTCTTTCACCTATTAATAAAAGCTTTCTCACAACAACTACTCCTTTTAAAATTATATTTTTAGGTAAATTACAACTTTACCTAATTATAACTCAATATATAAAAAGTTCAATGATAATTTTATAGGGTGAATAAAAATTCACCCTATAAGTCACTATTATTTATTCTAAAAAACTAAGCTTCATTCTTATGAGCTATTTTTTCTTTCGTTCTTTGGTCAACTTCTTTCTTCAGCTCTCTTAAATAAGGAGAGAATTCCACCTTATCCGCACCATAAGTAAATTGCAAGTCATATTCTAGCGGAATCCAAGTACTAATATCCGTCTCGTTATGTTGAATGACTGCTTCTAAATTGTCTAAGGCTTTGTAAAGCTTTGCTTCATCAGTCTTAAGTTCATTCATTTCCTTTAAAAGTTCTGTGAATTCCTCACGATAAGGATTATGGAAGGTTGCGATCCATTTGAAAAACATCTCATCCTCTTTTTCACTATCTTCTTCTTTCTTCTCAAATGTAGGAATATCATCAGTAAAGGCTTCACCTAAATCATGAATCAAACACATACGAATTACCTTGTTCATATCAATCTCTTTTAACCTTTTCAAGATGTAACATAGATTAACCTCCAACATTCTATATTTTTCATTTTTAGGTATATTAAATCCCACTTTCAAAATATGAAAACCTCTGAAACCCGCATGGCGACAACAACTTCCTCTTTATTCT
>NZ_DGRF01000040.1:0-17261 GCF_002390995.1 Clostridium sp. UBA4395 | reverse complement strand
CTATTCTATAGGTTCCATTTTAGTTTCACGTGAAACATTTTGTAGTCTTTTATAATACTTTTATAAAAATATTATTTCTTTTTTATTGTTATAGTAACTTGTATACTATCATCTAATTCCTTGGATCTATATTTAGCTTCCACCCCATATTTATCAAAAACTTGCTTTACAGTGTTAATATATATAGCTGGACTAAATGATCCTTTTATTCTCTTTTTACCATCTGATGCAACTTCAGTATGAGCTAATTTAAGTAATTCCCTATCTATAAGTTCTTCTGTTTTTTTAACATTTAGCCCATTTTTTATTACAATTTCTAATACTTCATTACGTAACTCATCAGTTGGTATTTTTAATAATGCTCTAGCATGTCTCTCTGTCAATTTATTGTCGATTATTGTACTAATTATTTTTTCATCTAACTTTAAAATTCTAAGCTTATTTGCTATTGTAGATTGCTTCTTACCTATAACCTCAGATAATTGCTCCTGAGTGTAAGAATGTACTTTAATTAAATTATGATATGCTAACGCTTCTTCATAGAAATTTAAATCTTCTCTTTGCAAATTTTCTAATAATGCAATTGCAGCAGAATCCTTATCATTAATATTAGCTATTATAGCTGGGACTTTTGATAATCCAGCTTCTTTAGCTGCTCTTAATCTTCTTTCTCCTGCGATTAGCTCATAATTATTCTCATCTATTTTCCTAACTGATAAAGGTTGAATTATCCCATAAACCTTTATTGATTGTGCAAGCTCTTGTATTGACTCTTCATCAAATACTTTTCTTGGCTGATAAAGGTTAGGACTTATTGAATCAACCGCTATATAATTAATAGTATTTTCCATTTTATACCATCCTTTTATGAAATTCCTTATCTTTAATTAAAATTCTATATTAATCTCAAAATTCCTCTTTATATTTAACAATTAATATAAATATTTCTAGAAATTTATTTTATAGGATTTTTATTTGCTGTTCCAGCTTTTCTTGGATACTTTTTTGGTGTATCTTTAATCTTTTTTATAACTAACAAATTATGTTTAAGATCACTACTTGCAATATTAACTTCTATTATTTCTTCAATATGCCCACCTAATACTTTAAGTGCTACTTTAGAATCTTTTATTTCATCTTCTATAGCTGGTCCTTTTAATGCTACAAAATATCCACCAACCTTTACGAAAGGTAAACACAACTCTAATAAAACCGTTAAATTTGCAACAGCTCTGGATACAGCTAAATCGAATTCTTCTCTGTATTCTGCCTTTTGTGCAAAGTCCTCTGCTCTACCATGAATTGTTTTAATATCTTTTAACTCTAATTTATCAATAACTTCATTTAAAAAATTTATTCTTTTATTTAAAGAATCTAAAAGCACCATAGAAGACTCGGGCTTTACTATTTTCATAGGAATCCCTGGAAACCCTCCTCCTGTTCCTATATCTATAATTTTCGTAGCTTCTTTTACATATGGATATTCAAATACTTTAATAGAATCAATGAAGTGCTTTTTTATAATTTCCTCATCTTCTGTTATTGCTGTTAAATTAATTTTTTCATTCCACTCTTTAATTAATGCCTTATATTCAATAAAGTTATTATACATTGTTTCATCAAAGATTAATCCTTCATTCTCACAAGCTTCTTTCAACATATCAAAATACTCCATTTTAATCCTCCGTATAATTAAGTTTTATATGTTTTAATAAAATTTTATGTATATATTTCTATTTTAAACTAATACCTACTAATTATAAACCTAAATAATTAGTAGGTACTAATAAATACTTATTTTTTTTATTCTTAAATATTATATATTAATTGTTTATTTTTAAGCTTCTTCTTCTTTGCTCAAGAAATATTAATAGAACATTTATATCTGCTGGAGATACTCCAGAAATTCTAGATGCTTGACCTATATTTACAGGTTTTATTGAATCTAATTTTTGAATAGCCTCTGTCCTTAATCCTTTAACTTCATTATAGTCTAAATCTTCTGGTATAAATTTATTTTCATATTTAGTAAATTGACTAATTTGTTCTAACTGCTTTGTTATATAGCCTTCATACTTAGATACTATATTAACTTGCTCCGTAACTTGTCTACTAAGTTCTTTTCTTTCCGGATCTAGACCCTTAATATTGTAATAATCTAATTCTGAACGTTTAATTAATTCATATAATGAAGTGGGTTTTTTTAGTTCTGCAGAACCCATTTTAAATAAAAATTCATTTACTTCTTTTTTACCTGTTATTTGAAGATTTTTCAATCTTTCTATTTCTGCATCTATATCCTCTTTTTTCTTAATGAACGCCTTATATCTTTCATCTTTAACTAATCCAATTTGATAACCAATTTCCGTTAACCTTAAATCAGCATTATCTTGTCTTAGTAAAAGTCTATATTCAGACCTTGAAGTCATCATTCTATAAGGTTCATTGGTTCCTTTTGTAACTAAATCATCTACTAAAACTCCTATATAAGCATCAGATCTTTTTAAAATTAAAGGCTCCTTTCCTTTAATTTTAAGAGATGCATTTATTCCTGCAAGAATTCCTTGTCCTGCTGCTTCTTCATAACCAGAACTTCCATTTACCTGTCCTGCTGAAAATAATCCATCTATATGCTTAAACTCTAATGATAATTTTAATTGTGTAGGATCTATGCAATCATATTCTATTGCATATCCAGTTCTCATTACCTCTACATTTTCAAGTCCTTCTATTGTTCTTAAAAACTCTAATTGTACATCCTCTGGAAGAGAACTACTCATCCCTTGAACATACATTTCTTCAGTACTTTCTCCTTCTGGTTCTATAAACAATTGATGTCTTTCTTTATCTCTAAATCTCATTACCTTATCTTCAATGGATGGACAATATCTTGGTCCTGTACTTTTTATCGATCCATTATAAAGTGGTGATCTATCTATATTTTTTAATATTACATCATGGGTTTTACTATTGGTATAAGTTAAATAACAAGATACCTGTGATCTTTGTATATCTCCACTCATAAACGAAAATGGAACTACATCTTTATCACCTTTTTGTTCTTCCATTTTGGAAAAATCTACTGATCTAGCATTAATTCTTGCTGGTGTTCCTGTCTTAAACCTTCTTAATGTAATCCCTAAATCTATTAATGATTTAGATAATTCATTAGCCGGAAATAATCCACTAGGTCCTTCATTTACCACTACTTCACCTATTATTACCTGCGATTTTAAATAAGTACCACTTGTTAAGATAACTGATTTACAATTAAAGTAAGCTCCATACTTAGTAAGAATACCTTTAACCACGTTGTTTGGTGCATCAATACTTACAACCTCAAGTTGTTTTAAATCTAAATTAGGCTCTGTCTCTATCACATGTTTCATTCTTTCAGAGTATCTTTTTTTATCTGCTTGAGCTCTAAGTGAATGAACTGCGGGACCTTTAGATATGTTAAGCATTCTAGACTGAATGTAAGTATCATCTATATTTCTTCCCATTTCTCCACCTAATGCATCAACTTCTCTAACTAAATGACCCTTTGCGGTACCCCCAATATTAGGGTTACACGGCATAAGCGCTAAACTATCAAGATTAAGTGTACACATTAAAGTTTTTAATCCCATTCTAGCCGTAGCTAAAGCAGCCTCACAACCAGCATGACCAGCTCCTACTACAACTACATCATAATCTCCTGCTAAGTATTTCATTATTTCACCTCTATTTACCTAGACAAAAATCTTTAAATATTTTGTCTATAATATTTTCTTCTAATGAATCTCCTGTAATCTCACCTAAAAATGTCCAAGCATTTCTAATATCAATAGACGCAAGGTCAATAGCAAAAGTATAATTTAAAGTATTTATAGCACTCTCAATACATTCATAAGCTCTTAAAAGAGCTTCTTTATGCCTCGTATTAGTTATTATAACATTGTTAGTACTAATTTCTCCTTTGAAGAACATATCTTTAATAGCTGTCCTAACCTCATCTATACCTTCACCTGTTTTAGCTGAAATATTATATATATTGGTACAATTAATATTTTCTAAATCTTTTTGAGTAATTTTACTATTTAAATCACTCTTGTTTAATAATATCATATATTTTTTATTACTTATATGATTAATAATTTCCTTATCTTCCTCAGTTAACTCATTACTAGAATCTAATATAAGAATAATTAAATCCGCATCATTAATTTTAGCTCTTGATCTCTCTACACCAATTTTCTCTACTACATCATCTGTTTCTCTTATTCCTGCAGTATCAATAATCTTTATAGGAATTCCAGAAATATTTATATATTCCTCTATAACATCTCTTGTAGTACCAGGTATATCTGTAACTATAGCTCTATTTTCTTTAGTTAATGCATTTAAAAGCGATGATTTTCCTACATTAGGCTTACCTACAATTACGGTACTTAATCCTTCTCTTAATATTTTTCCTTCTTCAGCAGTTTCTATAAACCCTTTTATTTCTTTTTTTATTATATCTAAATCCCTTATAGCCATTTCAGATGTTACTTCTTCTAAATCATCTTCTGGATAATCTACAGTAGCCTCTATATGTGCAATTGTTGATAATAATTTTTCTCTTAATCCTCGGATTTCCTTGGAAATTAATCCTTCACTTTGCATTAATGCTGACTTCATACTTAAATCAGTTTTAGCATTAATTATATCAATCACAGCTTCAGCCTGCGATAAATCTATTCTCCCATTTAAAAAAGCTCTTTTAGTAAATTCTCCTGGTTCAGCAAGCCTAACCCCTTGCTTTATAATCTGTTCTAAAACCTTATTTGTAGCAACTACCCCACCATGACAATTTATTTCTATAGTATCCTCTGCTGTAAAACTTCTAGGTCCCTTCATAAAAGAAACTATAACCTCATCAATGTGATTATTATTTTCATCTATTATATACCCATATTTCATGGTATAACTTTTCATATCTTTAATTGATTGACCATTTTTAGCTTGAAATATTTTCTCAACAACATCTTTAGCCTTGTCTCCAGAAATTCTTACAATGGCAATGCCACCTTCTCCTATACTTGTTGATATAGCACCTATTGTATCAAAATCCTTCATGTTAGTCCCTCCTTTTTTATATTACAACATAACTTAATATAAATTGTACCCACAAATCACTATTGTATCACACTATTTGAAAATATAAAAAGAAAGCCGCTAGGCTTTCTTTAATTCAATAACCACTCTTCTATAAGGCTCATCACCCTCACTATGGGTAGTTACATATGCATTGTTTTGCAAAGTTGAATGAATAACTCTTCTTTCATATGGGTTCATAGGTTCTAATTTTAAAGTCTTTCCATTAATTCTTACCTTATCTCCCATTTTAAGTGCCAATTTTTTAAGTGTTTCCTGTCTGTTTTGTCTGTAATTAACAGTATCAAGAATTACTCTCTTGTATGTTTCATCATGATTCTTATTAACCACTAAGCTCAGTAAGTATTGAAGAGAGTCTAAAGTTTCTCCTCTATACCCTATTAATACTCCCATGTTAGGCCCTACTAAATTAATATTTATTTCATTATTTTCTTCTTTTACATGAATCTCAGCTTTTACATTCATAGCATTAAGAATCTCTCTTAAGAAATTTTTAGCATCACCTATATAATCTCTCTTTAGTGTCACCTTAACTTTTGCTGGCTTAACCCCTATTATATTTAAAAATCCTTTACTACCTTCTTCTAATACTTCTATGGTAACTTTTTCTTCTGTAACATTTAATTCTCTTAAGGCATTCTGTATAGCTTCTTCAGCAGTCCTACCAATTATTTCAATACTTTTCATGCTTTAGATACCGCCCTTCCAATAATAAAATGATTTTATTATGCCGATTTAGTACTAGGCTTTTTATAAATTTTATTTAATATTAAAGATTGTGCCATTTGGATTAAGTTTCCTACTGTCCAGTAAAGTACTAATGCTCCTGGAAATTGTAATGACATAAATCCAAAGAAAATTGACATACCAATATTCATCATATTAGTTTGTTTAGCTGCATCTCCAGTAGCAGGTTGCATAGCCTTACTAGAAAAATATGTTGTTAAACCTGAAACTATTGGTAATATCATTGTTGGATCTTTTTGTGCTAAATCTGGCATCCATAAAAATCCAGCTCCTTGATAATCTATTGATTTAAATACATAAAACAATGCTATCATAATTGGAAACTGAATAAGCATTGGTAAACATCCACCAAACATGGACACATTATTTTCTTTATATACTTTCATTATTTCAGTCTGCTGTCTTTGAGGATCGTTTTTATACTTTTCTTGAACCTTTTTAATTTCAGGCTGAATTGCACTCATTTTAGCCGTAGATTTAGTTTGCTTTAGCGATAATGGTAATAAACATATTCTTGCAAGCAATGTAAATATTATTATTGCAATACCGAATGATATGTTTGGATTTGTTGTAATTAACTGGACAAAATTATGAACTGATTTAAATACTTCTACAAATATACCAGATAAGTAATTCAAATTAACCCCTCCTAATACTTTCTATTTAACAGGGTCATATCCTCCCTTATGGTAAGGATGACACCGTAAAATTCTCTTAATAGCCATAAAACCTCCTTTGATTGCGCCATATTTTTCGATAGCTTGAATTGCATATATGGAACAGCTTGGTTCAAATATGCAACATGGCGCTTTCATAGGAGATATATATTTTCTATAACATTTAATTACTAATAGTAATATTTTTTTCAACATTATTAAGCCCTGATTTCTTAAATAAATATTTAACCGAGTTTTCAATTTCTTTATAACTCTTATCCTTTGAAGCACTTCTTGCAACAAAGACTAGATCATACCCCTGCTTTAATCCTTGTTTATTTAATCTAACACTTTCAATTATAAGCCTCTTTACTCTGCTACGAACTACACTCTTTCCTACTTTTTTACTTACAGATATTCCTACCCTATTAATTCCTTTATTGTTTTTGAATACGTATAACACTAATAAAGATGTAGATAAAGATTTCCCTCTTCTATATACTAATCTAAACTCAGGGTTTTTTCTTAGCCTTTCTTCTTTCATAGTTCTATGTTGCTCTCTTTCTTAATTACAGAAAAAGGCCACATTAGCGGCCCTTATGCTGTCAATTTTTTTCTTCCTTTTTGTCTTCTTCTCTTAAGAACAGTTCTTCCAGAAGCAGTACTCATTCTTTTTCTGAATCCATGCTCTTTCTTTCTGTGTCTTTTTTTAGGTTGGTAAGTCATGAACATGTGCTTGCACCCCCTTCATCTTATATGTCATTTATAGCAATTAAATTATCACTACTTTATAAGTTTCACTATTAGATTATAAATGTAAGTAACTCTTATGTCAAGATAACTATTTATAACATTTTCTAACATTATTAATATGTCATTTTTTTGTGTTTTTAAACACCCTTGTTAATAAAAGTTCCACAAAACTATTTTTTTTGTGGATAACTTATTGAATAGCATGCAATCTTTTGATATCATTATGTATGGATGTTGATAAGTTATTTTTCGAACAAGTTATACACAATCTGTTGATTATTCTGTGAATAACTCTTATTTTTTCTCTTTTTTTTGTGTTTTTACATGAAATGTTAATGTTTTTCACCACTTTTGCCTGTGTATAACTTATAATTATATATTGTTAGTAAGTATAATTTACTATTTATTAAAACACAAATTATAAACATGTGAATAAAAATTTTAACAATGGTAAACAACTTTATATGTATCTATTATTCTGTTGATACTCTTGTGGATTTTTATCTCTTTTCTATTATTAACTATAGATATAACTATTTTAAGAGGAGGATATAAAATGAACACCTATGTAAATGAAATTTGGGAAAAAGCCTTAGAAATACTTAAAGCTGAACTCACCGAAGTAAGTTTTAATACTTGGATAAAAAGTATTGACCCACTAAAAATGACTGATTCAACTATAACTCTTGGTGTTCGTAATGACTTCACTAAGGATATCCTAGAGAATAGATATAAAGACCTAATAAAAAATTCTATTCAAGCAGCATGCAATAAATCATACTCAATAAATTTTGTTATAAGCTCTGAGGAAGCTTCTGATTTAGATACATCAACCTCTAAGCATATAAATAACAAACATAATTTAATTGTAAATGATGAAATGTCAGCAATCCTAAATCCTAAATATACCTTTGATTCTTTCGTCATAGGAAATAGTAATAGGTTTGCTCATGCAGCTTCTTTAGCTGTAGCAGAGTCTCCAGCTAAGGCTTATAACCCTCTATTTATTTATGGAGGAGTTGGACTTGGAAAAACACACTTAATGCATGCTATTGGGAGTTACATACAGACAGTTAATTCAAAGTCTAAAGTTGTTTATGTTTCATCAGAAAAATTTACAAATGAGCTTATTAATTCTATTAAAGATGATAAAAATGTTGAATTTAGGAATAAATACAGAAATGTAGATGTACTTCTTATTGACGATATTCAATTTATAGCAGGTAAGGAATCTACTCAAGAAGAGTTCTTTCATACCTTTAATGCTCTGCATGATGCTAATAAACAAATAATCCTATCAAGCGATAGACCTCCCAAGGAAATTCCTACATTAGAAGACAGGTTAAGATCTAGATTTGAATGGGGACTTATAGCTGATATACAACCACCTGACTTTGAAACAAGAATTGCTATCCTAAAAAAGAAGGCTGATGTAGAAAATTTAAATATTCCTAATGAAGTTATGGTATATATAGCTACACAAATTAAATCTAATATAAGAGAACTAGAGGGTGCTCTTATAAGAATAGTTGCCTATTCTTCTTTAACAAATAAAGATATAAGTGTAGATTTAGCATCTGAAGCTCTAAAAGATATAATATCAAACAGGAATTCAAGGCAAGTTACTATTGAATTAATTCAAGATATAGTTTCTAGTTACTATAACTTAAAGGTAGATGACTTCAAATCTGCAAGAAGAACTAGAAATGTTGCTTTTCCAAGACAAATTGCTATGTACCTTTCAAGAAAGCTTACAGATACTTCTCTTCCCAAGATAGGTGAAGAATTTGGCGGTAGAGATCATACTACAGTAATTCATGCATATGAAAAAATTTCTCAGAATCTAAAGAAAGATGAAAGCCTTCAATCAGCTATAGCTGAATTAAGTAAAAGAATTAATCAAAAGTAATTAATAACATTTGTTATTAATAATTAAAAGATTTATTGTGGATTACTTTTCAAAAAAAATATATTCTTAATACTGTGGATAACTACTGAATTTCAAAATTAGTTTATCCACAATTTATTTTACACAGAAATTGTTGATATCATTGGCCTAGAAGTACTTATCAACAAATCAACAGCCCCTACTACTACTACTACTAAATATTATTTAATTATCTAAGCTATTTATAGTAATTTTATATGTGTATAAGGAGGAGGATTTTTTATGAAATTCTTAATAGAAAAAAGCTTATTACAAGAAGCAATTTCAGATGTTCAAAAAGCTATTACAGGTAAATCAACATTGCCTATACTTCAAGGTATATATATATCTGCAAAAGATGGATTATTAACGTTAATTGGATCTGATATAGAAGTTAGCATAGAAACAAAAATACCAGCCAATATTATAGAAGAAGGCGAAGTGGTTCTTGACTCTAAAATATTTGGCGAAATTATAAGGAAACTACCTAACGATATAGTTGAAATAACTGAAATCAATAGTAATGAGGTAGAACTAAAGTGCCAAAAATCTAATGTTCAATTAGTATACCTAAATCCAAAAGAATATCCAACGTTACCGAGCATAGAAGAAGATGTGGTGCTATCTGTATCTCAAAAAACTTTAAAAAATATGATAAAATCAACCATTTTTGCTATTGCTCAAGATGATACAAGACCTATATTGACAGGGGTATTACTTCAAGTTAAAGAAAATAAACTAAATATGGTTGCACTAGATGGATTTAGAGTAGCCTTAAAGAGTGAATCCATGGATTGTAAATCTAATAAGGAATCAGTAATACCAGGAAAAACACTTAATGAAGTTTCTAAAATTCTTAAAGATACTGATGATGTTGTGCAAATTACATTTACAAAGAATCACATATTATTTAATTTTGGAAATACTAAAGTCATCTCTAGATTATTAGAGGGGGATTTTATTAAATATGAATCTATCATTCCTAAGGAGCATAATTTAAAAGTTACGGTTAACAGAAATGAAATTTTAGGTTGTATAGAAAGAGCTTCACTTATGGCGAAGGATGGAAACACTAATCTTGTAAAATTTGATATTTCTGATGATACCCTAGTTGTAACATCGAATTCTCAATTGGGAAAGGCTAGAGAAGAAGTTCAAATAATATTGCAAGGAGAGGGAATAAAAATTGCATTTAATTCTAAATATTTAATTGATGTGTTTAAAACAATGGAAGAGGAAAATATAACCATGGAATTTACATCTACGGTTTCTCCTTGTGTAATAAGAAATCAAGATAGTGATAACAGTGTTTATTTATTACTTCCAGTAAGAGTTGCTAATAATAATTAGGATGTGAGAAATATATGGTAGAAATAAAAATAGATACAGAATTTATAAAGCTAGACTCATTTTTGAAGTTTACTGGAGCTACTACCTTAGGGTCAGAAGCTAAATTTTATATACAAAATGAAGATGTTAAGGTTAATGGTGAAGTGGAAGTAAGAAGAGGAAGAAAGCTATATATAGGTGATAAAATAGAATTTCAAGAAGAAGAATATATTATTGTATAAAACGTTAGGCTGATAAGTATTTCAGCCTTTTGAGTTTTATAGTTATTATAATTAAGAGATTCAGCTATATTTATATTTTTACAGTAATTTTCACACTTAGAATGTATATTATGATATAATTTTAGGTGGGTGTTTTTATGTATGTTAGATATTTGAATTTAATAAATTTTAGAAATTATAAAAATGTGGCCTTAGAATTATGTGATGGAACTAATGTTTTTCAAGGTGATAATGCTCAAGGAAAAACTAATATACTTGAGTCTCTATACTATTCGAGTGTTGGAAAATCACATAGAACTAATAAAGATAAAGAGCTTATATATTGGGACAGTAACGAGGCGTATATTAGTGCTTATGTGGTAAAAGAACGTTTAGATAAAAAAATAAATATAAAACTTTTTAAAGATGGGAAAAAAGCTATAAATATAAACTCAATAAAGATAACTAAGCTACAAGATATGGTAGGTGTTGTTAATGTAGTTATATTTTCACCAGAAGATTTAGATATTGTTAAGAATTCGCCATCATTTAGAAGGCGATTTTTAGATATTGAACTTTGCAAACTGGACAAAAAATACTACCATTATCTATCTTCGTATAAAAAAGTTTTAAATGAAAGAAACATTATATTAAAGAAATTTAGCGCTGACATAGATATGATAGATATATATGATATTAGATTAGCTGAATTTGGGAGTTACATAATAGCTCAAAGAATTAAGTATATAGAAAAATTAAATGAATTCTCTAAAAAAATTCACAACGATATAACTCAGGGAAGTGAGTTTATTAAATTTAATTATATAATGCAGCTTAAGGGTATTGATAATCTGCAAGAAGAGTTATATAACCTACTTAAAAGTAATAGAAAAAAAGACCTAGAGAAAAAAATTACATCTGTAGGACCACATAGAGATGATTTTTCTATATTTATAAATGATATAGATGTAAAGATATTTGGATCGCAAGGTCAGCAAAGAACTTCTGTTTTGACGATAAAATTTGCATCATTGCGAATAATAAAAGAATTAATAGGAGAATATCCATTGTTATTACTTGATGACGTATTGTCTGAATTAGATACAAAAAGGCAAGAATATATATTGAGATCTATAAATGGAATTCAAACCTTAATAACATGTACAGGAATTACAGGGATAAAAAAATATTTAAAAGGTAATAACATGAAAATATTCAATGTTGAAAAAGGAAGCGTACAAGAAATAATGTGATGGAGTTAGGGGGAATACTATGTTTTTACACTTAGGCGAAAGTATAGTTGTGCCAATTAAAGATATAATAGGTATTTTTGACATAGAATCTACTATGTATAGTCCAGACACTAGCCAGTTCATAAGGTTAGCAGAAGAGGATGGGTTTGTAGAACGTATAACTAGTGATAAACCTAAATCATTTATTATAGCTGAAGTAAACAAGAAGAGTAAGATTTATTTGTCACCTATATCATCATCTACTTTGTGTAAAAGGACTAATATGTCATACTGTGAACTTTAGGTTAAGTTAGGAGGATAGCTATGGTTAATAATGAAAAATATGATGAAAATCAGATACAAGTCCTTGAAGGACTTGAGGCAGTTAGAAAAAGGCCTGGTATGTATATTGGAAGTACTAGTATCAGAGGCCTACACCATTTAGTTTATGAGATTGTTGATAATAGTATAGATGAAGCATTAGCGGGCTTTTGTGAAAGTATACAAGTTATTATTCATAAAGATAACTCAGTTACAGTAATAGATGATGGAAGAGGAATGCCAGTAGGCATACACCCTAAAATGCATATACCTACGATTGAAGTTATAATGACAGTACTTCACGCTGGTGGAAAGTTTGGTGGCGGAGGATACAAGGTATCAGGAGGACTTCATGGGGTTGGAGCTTCTGTTGTTAATGCACTATCAGAGCTTTGTGAAGTTACAGTAAAAAGAGATGGGCATATATGGTATCAAAGTTTTTCAAGAGGTAAAACTGTTACACCTTTTGATAAAATCGGAAATACTGATGATCATGGAACAATAATTCACTTTATGCCGGATGAAGAAATATTTGAAAGTATTGAATTTGAATATGATACGCTATCTCAAAGATTAAGAGAGTTAGCATTTCTTAATAAAGGTATAAATATCAAAATTACAGATGAGAGATATGAGAAAGAAAATAAGTTTCATTATGAAGGTGGGATAAAATCCTTTGTAGAATACTTAAATAGAAATAAAGGGAAAATTCATAATGAACCAGTCTATATAGAAGGAATAAAAAATACAACTTCAGTAGAATTAGCATTTCAGTACAATGACACGTATAACGAGAATTTATTTTCCTTTGCAAATAATATAGATACAGTTGAAGGCGGAACTCACTTAGTAGGTTTTAAGACAGCATTAACTAGGGTTCTTAATGATTACGCTAAAAAATTTGGATTTTTAAAAGAAAATGATAAAAATCTAAGTGGAGAAGATGTTAGAGAAGGGTTAACTGCAGTTATATCTGTTAAGCTTACAGATCCTCAGTTTGAAGGTCAAACTAAGACTAAGCTTGGTAATAGTGAAGTAAGAGGAATAGTAGAATCAATAGTAGGAGATATTGTAAGTTCATTTTTAGAGGAAAATCCTACTGTAGGTAAAAGTATTATAGAGAAGGGCTTAAATGCAGCTAGAGCTAGGGAAGCAGCTAAAAAGGCACGTGAACTTACTAGAAGAAAATCAGTGCTTGAGAGTACAACTTTACCAGGGAAACTTGCTGATTGTTCTTCTAAAGATCCATCTGAATGTGAAATTTATATAGTTGAGGGAGATTCTGCGGGTGGTTCTGCTAAGCAAGGAAGAGATAGGCGATTCCAAGCCATACTTCCCCTTAGAGGAAAAATAATGAATATAGAAAAGCAAAGACTTGATAAAATATTAGCATCAGATTCTATAAGATCTATGATAACAGCTTTTGGAGCTGGAGTTGGTAAGGATTTTGATGTATCTAAGATTAGATATAATAAAATAATAATAATGACAGATGCTGATGTAGATGGAGCTCATATAAGAACTCTTCTACTTACATTCTATTATAGATACATGAGAGAGCTAATAGATGATGGTCATGTGTTTATTGCTCAGCCACCTCTTTATAAAGTTAAAAAAGGAAAATTTGAAAAATACACATATAGTGATAGTGAATTAGATATAGTAATTGAAGAATTAGGTGGAAAAGATAACAATACAGATATTCAAAGATATAAAGGTCTTGGAGAAATGAACCCAGAGCAATTATGGAGTACTACAATGGATCCAGCAACTAGAACTCTATTACAAGTAACTGTTGAAGATGCGATGGCAGCAGATGAGATATTTACTATTTTAATGGGTGACAAGGTAGAGCCACGTAGAGAATTTATACAAGAGAATGCTAAAAAAGTTAGCAACTTAGATATATAGCTTTATGCTATAGTGAAGGTAGGTGTAAATATGGACACTATGGATAAAATAATACCAATAGATATAAAACAAGAAATGAAAAAATCCTATATAGACTACGCTATGAGTGTTATTGTTGGAAGAGCGTTACCGGATGTTAGGGATGGATTGAAACCAGTTCATAGAAGAATTTTATACTCTATGCATGAGTTAGGGATAACTTACGAAAAAGGTTATAGAAAATGCGCCAGGATAGTTGGAGATGTACTAGGTAAATATCACCCACATGGTGACAGTTCAGTATATGATGCACTAGTTAGAATGGCACAGGATTTTTCAATAAGATATATGCTAGTAGATGGTCATGGAAACTTTGGATCCGTTGATGGGGATGGAGCTGCAGCTATGAGATATACAGAAGCTAAGATGAGTAAGATTACTAGTCAAATGCTTCGAGATATTAACAAAGAAACTGTAGATTTTACTCCAAACTTTGATGGTGAAGAAAGAGAACCTGTAGTTTTACCAGCAAGATTTCCAACGCTACTAGTAAATGGATCTTCAGGGATAGCAGTTGGTATGGCAACTAACATACCACCACACAATCTTACAGAAGTCATAAATGCTGTAATCATGCTTATAGATAATCCAGAAGCTACAACTGAGGATTTCATGACTGAGATTAAAGGACCAGACTTCCCAACAGGTGGAATAATTTTAGGTAGAAGTGGTATTAGAAGTGCTTATGAAACTGGTAGAGGAAGGATTCTAGTTAGATCAAAAGCTGAAATAGAAGAACATAATGGTAGAAATAGAATAATAGTTTCAGAGATACCATATATGGTTAACAAAGCAAACCTTATAGAATCTATAGCAAATCTAGTTAAGGAAAAGAAAATAGATGGTATATCTGATTTAAGAGATGAATCAGATAGAGATGGTATGAGAATTGTTATAGAATTAAAAAGAGATGCAAATGCAAATGTTGTTTTAAATAGACTTTATAAGCATACAAAAATGCAAGATACTTTTGGAGTTATCATGATTGCATTGGTTAATAATGAACCTAAAGTACTTAATTTAAAACAAATTTTAACTCATTACTTGAATCATCAAAAGGATGTAGTAAAAAGAAGGACTATCTTTGATTTAGATAAAGCTAATGCGAGAGCCCATATACTTGAAGGATTAAAAATTGCACTTGATAATATTGATGCAGTTATATCTCTAATTAGAGCATCTAAAACAACACAAGAAGCTAAAGATGGATTAATTGAGAAGTTTAATCTTTCAGAAAAGCAAGCACAAGCTATTTTAGATTTAAAATTGCAAAGATTAACAGGTCTGGAGAGAGATAAGATTGAAGATGAGTATAATGAATTAATGAAAACAATAGCTTATCTACAATCAATACTTAATAGTGAAGAGATTCTACTTAACATCATAAAAGATGAATTAGTTG
Organism: Clostridium sp. UBA4395; assembly: GCF_002390995.1. Classification (NCBI taxonomy): domain Bacteria; kingdom Bacillati; phylum Bacillota; class Clostridia; order Eubacteriales; family Clostridiaceae; genus Clostridium; species Clostridium sp. UBA4395. Next base: position 1,584 of record NZ_DGRF01000040.1, on the reverse strand, counting down.
AAATAAAGACAAAGTATGGCGATGATAGAAGAACTCTTATAGAAAAAAATCCTTATAGCTTTGAGGATGAAGATTTAATTGATGATGATGATATAGTAATAACATTAACCCATGGAGGATATATCAAGCGTCTACCAGCTGATACCTATAATGCTCAAAAAAGAGGTGGAAGAGGTATCCAAGGGATTACTACTAAGGAAGATGATTTTGTAGAGCATATTTTAATAACACCAACTTTAAATAATATACTATTCTTTACAAACAAAGGAAAGGTATATAAATTAAAGGGATATGAAATCCCTGAAGGTGGCAGAACTGCTAAGGGAACCAATATTGTTAATATGCTACCTCTAGATCCAGATGAAAATATACAAGCAGTTATGTCTATAAGAACCTTTGATAGTGATAATTATCTCTTAATGGGTACTAAATCAGGAATGGTTAAAAAGACATCATTAGATAAGTTTGAAAACATTAGGAAGAATGGACTTAATGCTATTAACTTAAAAGAAGATGACGAAATTGTTGGAGTTAGAATAACTAAAGGTGATGATGAAGTATTATTTGTCACTAAGTATGGATACTCTATAAGATTTAGTGAAAAAGAAGTTAGAAACATGGGAAGAACTACTACAGGGGTTAAGGCTATAACATTAAGAGATGATGATATAGCTGTATCAATGATAATAGCAAAACCAGACGAAGAACTTCTTGTAATTAGCGAAAAAGGATTTGGTAAACGAACAGCTATAGAAAACTACACACTTCAAAGAAGAGGTGGAAAAGGAATCAAGACTTATAAGATATCAGAAAAGACAGGTAACGTGGTTAGTGCTAGGGTAGTTAGAGATGTAGATGAAATTATGTTAATTAACAATAATGGTATAATAATAAGAATTAACGTTAGTGATATATCTACAACTAGTAGAAATGCTATGGGAGTTACTCTTATGAAAACCGGAGAAGATGTAAATATAGTAGCTGTTGCAAAAATTAACTATAATAGTGAAGAAGAAAAGAATGAGGATAAACAAATGTCTATAGATGGAATTGTAGACAATGAAAATAACTTATCAGAAAACTTAGATGAAAGTGATGACTTAGAAGAGAGTGATGAACTTGAAGAAAGTAATGATAAGACTTTAGAGTAAATTGATTAATTTATTATCAAATAGAAAAGGACTTTCTTAAAATGGAATTATCTATTTTAAGAAAGTCCTTTTCTTTTCTTTTGTTTTGTTTTGCAATATGTAAATTCATATATAGGTAAGATATCATATGTATATTATTAACTATTCAAATGATACAAACACATATCCAAGTGTATCAATACATGAATAGTTAAGGAAAATAATGAATTTTAAAGAAAAATAGTTATAAATTTAATTAATGATATTAAATTATAAATAATTTAATAAATAATCATGATAAGATATGTTTTGTCGCTGAGCGATACAATGACAATTAAACATCAAATCAAAATTAAAAGTTTTTGAAAAGTTGTTGACAATATAAAGTTTATGTAGTAAACTAAAAAAGTCGTTAATAGTAAGCGATAAATTAAATGGTCTTTGAAAATTAAAC
>NZ_DGRF01000038.1:0-21721 GCF_002390995.1 Clostridium sp. UBA4395 | reverse complement strand
CATATCAGCTTAACAGAATCAAAATTTATAATCTTTACCTCCGTTTATTAAATGAAAGGGAAATCCATCTTGATTTATTGGGCCAATATCCATTTTATATAGTAATGGTTCTGTATCAATAAAAAATTTTATTGGTACCTTAAATATATGATCAACTTCACTTGTATTAAACTTAATGTTATTTGTATTAAGTTTAGCGATATAGGGACGCATTATCATGAGGTATGGTGATAAGAAATAATCCATTTCACCAATAACTTCAAAATCTTCTTTTTTAATATTCATCTCTTCCATGGTTTCTCTTATTGCAGCATCTCTAAAAGACTCTCCTTCTTCAACCTTTCCACCAGGTAGACAAACATCTCCAGGCTGACTATTTAATTTTTTAGCTCTAACTTGAAAAATTATATAAACCTCATCGTCTATAACCTGTAAAAGAATCATCACTGCTGCTTTTTTCATAGGTTGTATAGATGTGGACTCCCTATCTTTAAAAATATCATTTATTCTATCAATATTTATATTTGTCATCAGTTCACTGCTCCTTCTAAATATCTTATATATAGCATACCACAATATTAGATAATAAAAATATAACATATTATTAATAACATATTTTTTCTTTGTCCTTGTTGAAAATTACAGTAAATGTTATACTAGATAGGACTTATTTAATTCTAAAATATAAAATTGGAGAGATGACTTGTGAAAAAGAGAATTTTATCATTATGGGTATTTTTTACTTTAGTATTTACCTTTTCTTTCTCAACTATAGCCATTGCAGAAACTCAACCTGAAATCGTTGGTACTTCTGCTATTGTTATGGACTTAGAAACAAAGGAAATAATCTATTCTAAAAATATCGATGAAAAGAAACAACCAGCCAGTATTACTAAGCTGATGACTGCTTTACTATTAGCTGAAAATAAAAGTAAAACCGATTTACTTACTTATCCAGCTGCAGCCTTAAAAGAAGAGCCTTATTCTTATGGACTTAATGTTCATCCAGTAACACCTGGAGATACATTTACCGGTAAAGATGCTATGGACATACTACTTCTTTATTCAGGTAATGATATTGCTTATATGGTTGCTGAAAATGTTGGTGGAACAAAGGAAAAGTTCATTACAATGATGAATGAAAAAGCTAAAGCTTTAGGTATGACCAATACTAATTTTGTAACACCTAATGGCCTTGATGATAACACTGATGATCACTATACTACAGCATATGATTTATCCCTATTATTAAATGCAGTTTACAGTAATGAGTGGATTAGAGAAACTATGTCTAAAAAGGAATCAGAAGTAAAATCTACTAATGGACCATCATCAATAGTTGAAAATAGAAATAAACTTATAGGTGTAGATGGAAACATTGGCGGAAAAACTGGTTATACAGAAAAGTCTGGAAGATGCTTAGCAGCTTTATATCAAAGGAATGGACATACTTTAGCAACAGTGGTATTAGGTTCAGATTATAATTTTCCAGTAGACACTCAGGTTTTTGAAGATACTACAAACTTAGCCAATTATGGCTTCAATGCAGAAAAAGAAGTCTTCAAAGCTAAGAACACTGAAATTTCAGAAGTTACTATGGAATATAAAATTTTACCTCTTATAGGACCTAAAAAAGCAATTAAAGTTCCAGTTACTATTCATGAGGATATTTCATTATATCCAACAGACTTAGAACCAGAATTTAATTCTGAAGTAGGTAAGATAAATATTTGGACTTTAAGTAAAGATAAATCTATTGGTAAAGCTACTGTTAATATAAAGGGATATGAAAAACAATATGATATATATTCTGGACTATCCAATATGGATATAATAAAAAGTAATATCCTTTATTATGTATTAGCTCTATTAGTATTAATAATAATAGCATCTTTAGTAATACTAATAATATCTAAAATAAACAAAAAACGTAGAAAAAAAAGAGATCGTATATATAGATAGCTTTAAAGATTCCCTATGTTAATATTAATCATAGGGAATCTTTTTTAGTGTAAATATTTGTAATTTTACATATGTAGGTGTTTTTCTATTTACTAAATAACTTTATTTATCATAATAAATTAAATTTAAATTTTATACTTTTTTATTTTATCATTCTCAATTATGACAATGATACTTATGATTATTTTAAAATATTAAATAAACTTTATAATGTCTTCAATTTTATCTATTATATAATCAGGATTATGTGCTTTAATCTTTTCTACATTTAGTGCAGTATAATTTACTAGGCAAGTTTTTGCTCCTGCATTCTTTCCGCATAATATATCATTATGGCTATCTCCTACCATTATAGTTTCACTCGGGTTAACTTTTAAGAATTCACAAGCTTTTAACACTGGTTCACCATCTGGCTTATGTTTCCTACTATCTTCTGGAGTAATTATTACATCAAAATATTTCTCTAAGTCAAAACAATTAAGTCCTCTTAGAGCCGTTCCCCTTTTCTTAGATGTAACTATTGCTAATTTTAATCCCTTATCTTTTAGCTTTAATAGCCCATCTTCCACGTGATCATAAGATTTTATGTATTTATCATGGCAATTAAGACAGTATCTTATGTATTCATCAACTAATTCATCAGCTCTCTCCTTATCATATTCACTTAATACATCTTTAAGTGGTATACCAAAGGATTCTACAATTTCCTCCTCTCCTATATTTAATCCTAAATAATTATTTAATACATAATTAAAGGAAGTCAATATTAATTCATTGGTATCTATTATTGTGCCATCTAGGTCAAACAGTATTGCTTTAATCATATCGTTCTACTCCTTATTTATAAGTAATTTTAGCGGTATGTACCACTTTGAATAACTCAATCCATGGTTATCTCTATATGTACCCTTTATATCCTTCACCATCACTGTAGCTCTTTTATTAATATTGCTAATTATTCCTTCATACAATATACCTTTGTATTTAAATTGAACAACTTGTCCTTTAACAAATGAGTTATTTATGGTCTTATTTAAGACATCTTTACTCTTTAATATTTCATGATAACTACTTGTATGTCCAAATAAATTAAAGGCTATATTTTTAAATCTTTCACCTTTACAATTAGAGCTTCCATACTCACTAAATTCTATGACATGGCAAAGCTCATGCTCTAAAATAAGCATAAGAGCTTCTAGTGCATCCTTAGCTTCTATTCCACATACAAATTTACTTCTATTATCTTCTATATATTCTTTTATGACTCTATTACTTATTCTAATCTCATAGGTACATTCTCTTCCTCTTTTTGAAAAGATAGTCTTTCCACCACTTGAAGTCATCCTATTGGATAAGGATACTTTAATACCCTTTGGTATAGCATTTACTAAATACCCCTTTAATACATAACCATCGTATATATTTATAAGGTTAGAAATATTTTCTAATGTCAAAATATCTATAGAATTTAGCACATTAAGTTTACGTCTTCTGCAAAAATCTTTCTTTATAAAATCTCTCATATTCACTTTATCATTTTTGTTAACTTCAGTGTCAATCATTAAGTATGTACTACCTTCCTTAAATAGATTTTTTCTATAAAAATACTGAGCATGCATTATAATTATATTACATGCTCAGCCCTTATCTAATATTTAGAGCATTTTAACACAGACTAACTTAATATTTTATTGATTTATATATAAGTCTGCTTAATTGATCTTTTTCTTTTGCACCTTCTATACTTCTTAATATTTCCTCATTAATCTTACTTATATCAATATTTAATTCTTCAATATGACTTTCTAAGGAATTTATTGCATTTAAAAGCCTTGTCTTTTTGTTATCTTTAACTATTACCTTATCTGCAAAAGATTTAAGAGCAACATATGTCAAGATTAGTACATCTTCATTCTCTACAAATTCTTCATAATTTTCCACAAGATATACTACAGCTTTAGTTAGTAGATTTTTATATATTTCTATACCTTCACCGTGGTGAGTAAAAGCTACTATACTTCTAGCAGTATATATAACCTTATCTATTTTATCATCTTCTACAGATTTACCAAAGGCACCACTTGCTAATTGTTGTGTTGCTAGCACACGTAAGAACTCTGATTTATCTATACCCTCATCCATTAAATTTTCTAACTGCAATTCATCTAGACTTTGACTATAGTAGAACTTCGGAGAAATTATATTTGTATCACCCTTATTGAAATCTATGTTAACTGGTAAGAATTTTCTCATAACTCCTCCCAGTACAGGTTCATAAATTTCTTCTATTAAAATAAAGGATGTTTCATCACTTATAATTCCAATGTCAGTAGATAACTCTATAATCTTATTTTTCATAGCCTCATGAACTTCTCCACGTTCATAGACGATTCTATTCTCTAAAGATTCTATTCTTTTCTTATACCAAACCTTTTCAATTAAATTTGCATTAACCTCTAAGTCTAATTTAGTTAGAACTATTCTTCGTTGTATTCTTCTATCTCCAACCATACCATTAAGAGTAACAATACCTTCTAGATTCCCATCCATCTTAGCAAATATTGAAAATGGTTCTCCATCATACATATATTCTATGGTTCTAGGGTAAGTTTTCTCAACCTTCATTCCACCCCAATCAATTTCAATATCTGTTATTTGTAGTCCTCTTATTCTATTGAACTGATTTAAGATTACATCTTCTATTCTAATACTTCTATTAATAAATTCTGCTTTTCCAAAGGTAATTCTTGCTATTTTATTGATGAAATAGGTATTAACAGAGGCATCTATTCCAAAAGGGAAAATTCTGCTTCCAACGCAAGTTTTTTCTACATAATCAAGGATATCTTTCTCATCATCCACTACGTCATCAGTAAATAAAATGATAGTATTTTCTTCTCCCTTATCTTCATTTAAAAAGGCATATTTTATTCCATCAAATATATTAGCATCATTTTCACAAGTTAACTTATCTATCCACTTAGATGCTTCCTTTAAATTTTCATCATTAAATTCAACTCTTCTACTCTCTGAAAAATGCTTTAGGGTGTCACCCATAGCAACTATGTTAAAGGTATCACCTTTATATAAATTTCTAAGACATAAGTGTAAAGCAGTTTTAGCCTCCTTTAACTTATCTCCTTCCATGGATTCTGATATGTCTATAAGGAATATATAGTTTCCATTTTTCTCTTCTACATCCTCTTCAATTTCAGGTAGAAATCTCAAATAAACAATTCCATTGTCTTCGCTATAATTCTCATATATAATTCCACTTGTTTCACTGGAATTTTCCTCTAAATAAATTGTCATAGCACTATCCAGAATTTGCTCTTCACCTTGAAGTGTTATTTTGTATAAATTGCTATCATCATCCTCTTCTTCTTCTACCTGAATTTTATGAGTATTACAAGAAAATTTAGCACTTTCAAAGGTCTCTACTAATAGATTTAAAGATAATTTATAGTCTTCTTGTTGACTTTGTTCTTCATTATATGGATTTTCTGGAAGTACAATCTTAGGAATAATTAACTTAAGCTTGGAATGTTCATATACTAGCTCTTCAATATAAGAGATCTTTATAACTACAGTTTCACCTTTTAAAATTGTTCCAATTGACATTTTAAAATAGTTATTATTTAGTTCTTCTAATATAAGTTTACTTCCTGAATCTTCTCCAATATTTTCATAAATTTTCTCTATTTCTTTTTTATCTTCTACTTTTCCTTTTATAACACTGCCACCTATATTAGCTTCGAAACCTGAAATAACAGCAGTATCTGGTATAGGAAAGGTGTAAATTCCTTTTACATCATCTTCACCTATATTTTCATAAACATGGCTAATTGTAAATTCAACAAACTCTCCACAAATATTACCGTCTATATCTACCTTTTTTAACAATATTTCTCCCTTAGAAATATTGTTCTGTAACTTTTCATATTCCATAACCTCACTCCTTTTATGTTATCTACCTTTCCTTCAGAAGGAGTTTTTCCTCCCTCTGAAGGATAAATTATTATCTAGGGACTTAGCCATAGTCATATAGTTTAATATAAAAGTTTCTATAAATTATATTGTACTACATAACTTCTTTTATTACTCTCAAAGCATTCTTATATAATATTTTTTCTATATGACTTTCATGATATCCTTCTTTTTGTAATGCTGTTATGAGTTTATCTATCTCTCCCATATTACTAATTTCTAGATTTTTAGGATTTATTCCATCAAAATCACTACCAAGGGATAATACATCTATACCCCCAACATTACAGATATGATTTATATGTTTAACCATATCTGTAACAGCACTTTTACTTCCTCCTTCTATTAAGAAAGATTTTTCAAAGTTGATGCCAGTTATGCCCCCCTTTTCACTGAGAGTTCTAATCATATCATCAGTTAAATTTCTGCTGTGATTACATACAGCTCTACTGTTTGAATGTGATGCTACAAAAGGTTTCTTACTATATCTTGCCACATCATAGAACCCTCCATCGGATAGGTGTGAAACGTCAATAATCATGCCTAGCCTATTCATTTCTTCAAGGGTTTCTAATCCAAAGGTTTTTAACCCTTTATTTCGAAACTCTTCTCTGCAATTTGGATAACCTATACTATTTTCATAATTCCAGGTTAATGTCATAAGTCTAACTCCTAGGTCATAAAAATTTCTTAAATTCTTAAGAGAGCCTTCTATAGCTTCACCTTCTTCAATGGTCAAGAAAGCTGATATTTTATCCTCCTCCTTATTCACTTCAAAATCCTCATAATTTTTTGCTACAGATATTTCATGATTATTTTTTTCTAACTCTTCATAAAATTTATTAAGCATATCCATGGCTCTATTAAATGCCTTAGGATGCTCATTAAGATCAATAAACAATGCAAAAAATTGTGCTAAGGAATTACCTTTTGTTAACTTTTCTAAATCAATAGCTAGATGATTTCTCTTTAATTCCATATCCTTATTATCTATTAAATGACAAATTGTATCACAATGCAAATCAATTATACTCATATTATATCCCCCTTAATTCTAAGACTATATCTTCTATAAATTACGAATTTACAAATTATTCATTACCATAAATTTTAAAATTCTATCCCTATTATCTATATTATAAATTCTCCTTCTTTATTTATATATCCTTCTTTTTCATCTATTATAACCTTACATATTCCATTGTAAAAGTTATCTACTTCATGAAATTTAGGTTCTATAACTATATTACCTTTTAAATCTACAAAGCCCCACTTCTCGTTAATTTCAACAGAAAATAAACCTTCACTATACTCAAGAACATTATCATACTCTATAGGTATTATTATGTTCCCACTTCTATCTATAAATCCATATTTATCTTCTATGGAAACTGCTGCATAATCTGTATTAAAATTATCTGCCCAGCTGTATCTTTTTTCAATAACAAAGTCACCAGAATTATTAATATATCCCCATATATTATCTTGGGATACAGCTGCAAGTCCATTAAGAAATTCGTTAGTAAAATCAAAATTTCCTTCAATCTTTATATTAAAGGTTTCATCCACATATACATTTTTACCTTCTAATCCCACATTGGCTAAACTCTCATTAAAATTGTTAGCATATTCATATATAAATCCGCTAATACACTGACCTTCCCCATTTATATATCCATAGTTCTCACCTTTTCTAACTATAGCGAGGCCATTCTCTTCAAACTCATTAGCTTCATCAAAGGTAGGTGATATAATCATTTTGCCATGTCTATTGATATATCCCCACTTTCCTAATATTTTCACTGCTGCAAGTCCTTCAGTGAATCCTTTTCCTTCTTCATATTTTACTTTTATTACCTCATTGCCTTGTAAGTCTATATATCCATATCTATGGTTTAACTCAACTAAAGCCATGCCTTCATTAAAATAATTTATATCATCATATTTGGGAGCTATTATATAATCCCCTTGTCTATTTATGAAACCACATAATCCATCTACCTCTACAAAGCCCATTTCATCCTCAAATTCATCGGCAAAATCAAAAATAAAAGGAACTATAGTTTTTCCACTTTCATCTATATAACCATATTTATTATCTAATTCAACGGGATACATTTTCATAATCTTTTCTCCTTTGCTTTTTAAATATATGAATATTATACCATTTATACGAATAAAAAGTCTTATATTATCTTAATTAAAGATAACCTATTCTATATATTTAACTATTTAAAAACTATTATTTCATACCTTATATATTATTAATACAATGTCTATTTAATTATACTAATTGTTAGTAATTATAATTTATATTATAATTAAAAAGATGTAATAATAAGTGTAGATATCTCTACACAATACAAAGGAGTGTTAAATATATGAAAAATTGTATAGTAGCTCAATCTGGTGGTCCTACATCTGTAATAAATGCCAGCGCAATGGGAGTATTTAAAGCAAATGAAGAACTACACTATTTTGACAATGTATATGCAGGAATTAACGGTATTGAGGGAATTTTAAATGAAAATATAATAAATCTTTCTCAGATTGACAGTGAAGTTATTGACAGATTAATTTATACACCATCTTCAGGACTTGGATCTTGTAGATACAAATTAAAAACCTATGAAGATAACAAAGAAGAATACATAAAACTTTTTGAGATTTTTAAGAAGCATGAAATTGATACTTTCTTCTACATTGGCGGAAATGATTCCATGGATACAGTTCATAAACTTAGTAACTATGCAAAGGAGCATAACCTTCCTGTAAAATTCTTTGGAGTTCCTAAAACTATAGATAATGACCTTCCAGTAATGGATCATACTCCTGGTTTTGGAAGTGCTGCTAAGTTTATATCAACTATAGCCCTAGAAAATAAATTAGATGCTAGTGTTTATACTGCAAAAAATGTATTTGTTATAGAGGCAATGGGTCGTGATACAGGATGGCTAGCTGCTAGTTCTTGTATTGCTACATTAAATGGAGAACCAGTGGTAGATTTAATATATCTTCCTGAAGTTGCCTTTGATGAAGCTAAGTTTTTAAAAGATGTGGCTAAAAAATTAGAAGTAAAAAATTCTGTAATTGTAGTAGTTTCTGAAGGAATAAGAACAGCAGATGGTACTTTCCTTGGTGAAATGGGTGGTACTGGTCTAGATAAATTTGGTCACGCTCAATTAGGTGGAGTTTGTAGTTATATTAAAAATGTAATCACTAAAAATGGAGTTTGCAAAAAAGTAAGAGCCATAGAACTTTCAACTATGCAACGTTGCGCAATGCACTTTGCTTCTCAAACTGACATTGATGAAGCCTTTAATTGTGGATTTGCTGCATTAAAACACTCTGCAGAAGGTGAAAGCGGTTATATGATAGGTATTAAGAGAGTTTCTAATGCTCCATATAAATCAGAAACCTTTGCAGTGCACACTTCAAAAGTAGCAAACTCAATAAAATATTTCCCTAAGGAATGGATCAATGAAGAAGGTAACAATGTAACTAAAGAAGCTTATGAGTATACAGTACCTCTAATTATGGGAGAACCAAAAATTCAATACGAAAATGGTCTTCCAAAATACGCTTTCATAACAAAATAATAGAATAAATATTACATTTTTTTATATTAAAAGGAGTGATTTAAAACAAGAAATCACTCCTTTGTACTAATTTATGTATATATTAAGAGGCATTTTAGTTTTCAGCTAAAGATAATCAGTGTTATTTCCATCGGTGTGATTTTAGTTACCTGCTGTATCTGTATTATCTTTTTTATCTTCTTCTACATAATTAGGATAAAACTCTTTTCCACCAGCTTTAACAGTAATTATATTTTTAGTTACATCTACAGTAAAATTAGTTTTTAAAGATTGAGAGGTTGGAAATTTACCATCAAAATATTTATTACCTATTTCCGTTATATCATCTGTGGTTATAGGGCCTGCGGCATTTATATCTCCCTCTATTATCTCGGTTTTAACTGCCATAGCTATGGCATTAGCATTTGAAACATCTGTTTTTTCTTTAGCTTCACTAACCTTAGACACCATTGTTGGTGCTACTGCTAAGGCTAATACACCTATTATCCCTAAAACTACTAGTAACTCAATTAAGGTAAATCCTTTTTTCTTAGATCTATTAATTTTCTTATTCACACTATTACTCCTTTCCTTTTTGATTTAAGAATTTATGTAACAATTCATGCACATAAACTATGCTATCCATTAAATCCATTTTTATACATTATTTTATATTTTTTATAACTAAAAAATATTTTCTTCATAAATAAAAACACCTAGGCTTTATTTTAATCCTAGGTGTTTACAATATTTACATACTAATTATCAGTTAATTTTTCATTACATTTTTCTTTTATAAGAAAAGCTTCATCATAATGATCGTCAATAACTATAGCTTCTTCTGCACACTTTAATGCTTCTTTAAACTTTCCGTCTTTAAAGTATATTTTAGCTTTAAGCAAGTAGTATCTTTCATCATCAGACATCTCTATAGCATTATTAATAAAAGTTAAGGCTTTATCATATTGAAAATCAACTATAGCATAAAAATAATAAGCTATTATATAGTAAATTTTATCTTGCCTTGTATATAAATTAAATATACCCATTAAGAAACTAAGAATTTCCTTTCTTGAAAGAAAAGTTTTTCTTACGGTACCTCTATTCATATCTTTATAGGACATCTTAAATAAATAATCCACTGCTTCTGTGTACTTATATCTTCTAATATAAATACAAACCTTATTTAAATTCATATATAAATCATTAGGTGCTAGGGTAAGTGCTTGTTCCATATATGCCATAGACTTCTCATATTCCCCAATCTCAAAATGAGTTCTTGCTAAAAGGTTAAAGTATTTACCATTGTCACTTTTCAAACTAATAGCCTTATTAAGATTGTATATAACCTCTGAATAAGAAAAACAATCTAAATTATGAACTCCAACTAAATCCTTTAAGGAGGTCTTAGAGCTATTTAAAAGTCTCAATACTAATACAATTGCCCTTCCTTTTCTATAATACCCATGGGGACCATCACTTTTCACCTCAATGAGCCTATCATATATATTTATGGCTTTATTATAATTTTGTATCACCTTATATACTGATTGGTTTTTTACAATAACTTCATATTCCTCACCTAATTCCAAAGATAACACTTCTATATAATCATACCAAAAATCATTATCTAGTTCTAAATTAATAGCCCTCTTGCAGTTGTGTATTATTCTGTCACATCTATCATCTAAAGTTAAATATTCATCTTCCTTTATCCTATGAATTTCATCTCTAAGGAGATATGACATACTTTTTTTATACTCATTATAATTTCCCTTATATATATCTTCAGCTTCATACATTTTTTTAATTACACACTCATAGCTTTGAACTTTTATATTATAAGGTGATTTCTTATCACTAGTTATGCCATCTAATACCTCTAATGCCTCATCATATCTTTTTAGTTTCATAAAAATAAAACCTTTATGATATAAGTAATCATAGTAATCTCTATTTTTAATGCCTATAACTTCATTTAAAACTTTTAAAATTATATCTACATCCTTAGTAAGTGAAGTTCTTTCCATAACAGCATCAATAAAGTCCCTCACCTTATTGTCTATATAGATTTTATTAATATACTCCCTATCCTCATACTCTGAATTACTTTCTATTTGATATAGAATTTTATATATATTAATCATCTCTAAAAAGTAATCATTATCAATTAAAATATATTTTCCTTCTTCAACTAACTCTAGATATTTTACACTTACATATTCAGAACTACTATGATAGTGATCGTTTTCTTCTTCCTTAAGAATAACTTGAAGAAGTTTCATATAGTTTTCATAAAGATTATAATAATCTCTTAAATTTATAAATTTCTTTATGTTATCTAAATATTGATTTTTTAAAATTCCACCTAGTCTAGCTAAGTTTTCACCAAATATCTCTACATCTCCATAACTACTATAACTAGAGAGAGCATAATTAAGTCCTTCATAATAGGCTTCAAAAGCTTCTTCAAACCTATCTAATCTTTCTAAAGTTTTTCCTTTGTGATTATAAATATATTCATCTACTGTTATTCCAAAGGATAAATTTATATAATAAAGTGCTTTTTCATAATCTTCTTCCTCATAATAGGCAAAGGATAAAAGGTCATATACTTCATCAGTTTTATTAAAGGTCATAGCCTTTTCTAAGGCATGAAAAGCATCCTTCATTCTATCCAGCTTAAGGAGCATCTTTCCCTTTAATATGTAATAATCATATCCTTTATCATGATCTATCACACTATCTAATTTCAACAGTATCTTTTCAGCTTCTACCTTGGTTATATTATTATAATTGTCATACTTTTCTTCTATGTTAAATTTGTTGTAATCCATATTTCCTCCTAAACATAAGATAAGCCCTACGCATCCATATTCAATTTTACCATATATGGGTATAAATCTAAATTAATAAATGATTAACTTTCATATATTGTCATATTATTTATATTTCATATGGATTATAATTACTATATATTTCTTTAAAATATGGTAATATATAATTAAAAACAAAATTTAGGAGGCAATTGAAAATGCAGAATATTAATAGTGAAAATTACAAAACTGCTATATTTGCTGGTGGCTGCTTCTGGTGCATGGTATCCCCTTTTGATGTATTAGATGGAATTATAAGTGTTACTTCTGGGTATACTGGAGGTGAACTTAAAAGCCCTACCTATAAAGATGTAAAATCTCAAGGTACAGGTCATTATGAAGCTATTAAAATTATATATGATTCTACTATCATCTCCTATGAAAAGCTCCTAGATGCCTTTTGGAGACAGATAGATCCAACGGATGATGAAGGTCAATTTCAAGATAGAGGCTCTTCCTACATTGCTGCTATCTTCTACATGGATGAGAATCAAAGAATAATTGCCGAAAAATCTAAAAAAGCTCTAAACCATTCAGGTAGATTTCCTAAAGAAGTAGTTACTAGGATTCTTCCAGCATCAAACTTCTATGAAGCAGAAGAATATCATCAAAAATTTTATAAAACCCATCCTACAGAATATAAAAAGGATAGAAGTATATCTGGAAGAGATGAGTTTATAGCAAAATATTGGGGTGATGATTATTATAAAATATATGAAGACTAAAATATATGAAGAGCAAAATATTTCAAGATTGGATGTGCTGTTATGAAAAAACAACATAGTGAATTATTTAAAACCCTTATCAATGCTTACTATAATGATAAATTAGATAATGTTATTGAAGAACTATTAAAGGATAATACAGTTGATAAAGAAGCCTTAGCTGCAGAAATTTCTTCTCTCTGTGGAGTGAATTTGTCCTTTAGTAATAATTACATAGAAGATTTAAAAAAAGCCATAAATAATTATGAATCAGATCATAAAATTGTTAATAAGATTAAACTATGTAAAATGGAGTGTAAGGTAGATTGTGATGGAAAGACAAAATGTCAAGAAAGTTGCCCCTTTGATGCAATTTTATATGATGAAAAAACTAAGTGTACTTATATAGATAATGATAAATGTACTGATTGTGGGTTCTGTGTAGAAGGATGTCCAACTGGAAGTATTCTAGATACAGTGGAGTTTATGCCTCTTGCTAAACTTTTAAGGGAAAGCACTCCTGTAGTAGCTGCTGTAGCCCCTGCTATAATGGGTCAATTTGGAGATAGTACCATTGAACAGCTTAGAACTGCCTTTAAATCTCTTGGATTTACTGATATGGTGGAAGTAGCATTCTTTGCAGATATGCTTACCCTTAAAGAAACCATTGAATTTGATGCTCATGTTAAAACTAAATCAGATTTTATGATTACATCTTGCTGCTGTCCTATGTGGGTTGGCATGATAAAAAAAGTATATAAGGATTTATTGCCTCATACATCTCCTACCGTATCTCCAATGATTGCAGCTGGTAGGGTGTTAAAAAAATTAAACCCAGATGTAAAGGTAGTATTTATAGGACCATGTGTAGCAAAAAAGGCAGAAGTTAAATCTCCTGACTTGATTGGTGATATTGATTTTGTTCTTACTTTTGCAGAATTACAAGAAATTTTTGAAGCCTTTAATATAGTTCCAGAAACCCTTGAAGGCACAACTTCCATGGAATATGCCTCACGAGGTGGAAGGCTTTATGCACGTACTGGTGGAGTTTCAATTGCCATTGAAGATTGCATAGAAAGAATGTTTCCTGAAAAATATAAACTTGTAACTCCTATTCAAGGTAACGGAATAAAAGAATGCAAGGAAATATTACAAGATCTTCAAAAAGGTATTATAAAAGGTAATTTCATTGAAGGAATGGGATGTGTAGGTGGATGCGTTGGTGGACCAAAAGCTATTGCCCCTAAAGATAATTCTAAAATAGCCGTAGATACCTTTGCAGATAACTCTAAATATAAAGTTGCCTACGATAGCCCAGTAATGAATGGAATCTTAGATGCCATTGGCATATTCACCATAGAAGATTACAAAGATGAAAACAAAACAGAAATATTCCATAGAGACTTTTAAAAGACTATCTCTATAAAAATTCCTACTAGATTAATTCATTTCTCACAAAAATTGAGCATCCACTTTAATATAAGTGGATGCTCAATTTTTTTATTTATATAATTCCTTCATTTTTTCAAAGGCTTCATTACTTAGAATGTGTTCTATACGGCAGGCATCTCCATCAGCTACTTCTTTAGATACTTTTAAAGTGTCCATGAGATATTTAGTGATGAGAGTATGTCTTTCATATATTTCACTGGCCTTTTTCATGCCTTTTTCTGTGAGAGTTATATCCCCTCCTTGCTCCATGGTTATATACTCAGCTTTTTTTAGTATGCCCATGGCTCTACTAATGCTAGCCTTTGTATAACTTAATTCATTTGCTATATCTATAGAACGTACAGATCCCTTTTTTCTCTGAAGCAATAAAATAGTTTCTAAATAATTTTCTCCGGATTCATGTATTTTCATAATAATCTCCTGTATAGTTTCTTTTAACCTATTTTATCATAGGTTAAATTTTCATTCAACTTTCCAAAATTATTCTTTACTTATTTAAAATAACCCAATATATGAAAATTATTCTCATTTTCAGTTGACATCATAAATCATTTATAGTAAACTCAAAATATAGGTTAGTTAAAGCTAGCTTATGTTTTTCAATATTAGTTAGCTTGTGCATACTTAAAGGAGGGATTTATATGCCACTTACTATGGCCAAATCTGGAGAAAAAGTTTTTATAAAGAAAATTAATGGTAAAGAAGAAACAGTTAGATTTTTAAAAAGCCTAGGATTTATTGTAGGTGAAAGTATAACTCTTATTTCAGAGTTAGGTGGAAATATAATTATTAATGTTAAAGATAGCCGTATTGCAATAGATAAATCTATGGCAAATAGGATTATTATATAGGAATTATTATAGGAGGTAATTATGAATACATTAAAGGATGTAAAGCCAGGACAGACTGTTACAGTACTTAAAATTCAAGGTGAAGGTGCTGTAAAACGTAGGATTATGGACATGGGAGTTACTAAGGGCTCTTCTATTCATCTTAGGAAGATAGCTCCCTTAGGAGACCCTATTGAGATAACTATTCGAGGATATGAACTTTCTATCAGAAAATCAGATGCTGAAAAAATATTAGTTGAATAGTTTTTAAATCTAAAATTTTCACAGAGTTAAATCTCTGTATATTTTTCATTAGTAAGTTAGCATCGGCTAACATTTAGGGGGGATTAAAATGGGTATAAAAATAGCTCTTGCTGGAAACCCAAACTGTGGTAAGACCACAATTTTCAATGAACTTACAGGGAGTTCCCAATATGTAGGAAACTGGCCTGGAGTAACTGTAGAAAAGAAAGAAGGAAAATTAAAAGGATATAAGGATGTAACTATCGTTGATTTACCAGGTATTTATTCATTATCACCTTATACCTTAGAAGAAGTTGTAACTCGTAATTTCTTGATTGATGAAAGACCAGATGTGATTATTAATATAGTTGATGGATCAAATATTGAAAGAAATCTTTATTTAACAACTCAACTTGTAGAACTTGGAATTCCTGTAGTTATAGCCTTAAATATGATGGACGTAGTAAATAAAAATGGAGACATGATAAATACTTCAAAGCTTTCGAAAACACTTGGATGTGAAGTATTAGAAACCTCTGCCCTTAAGGGGAAAGGTCTAAAGGAATTATCTGATAAGGCTGTAGAAATTGGTAAAAGCACTCCAAAGGTTACCTTATTAAATACCTTTAGTAAGGATACAGAAGAAGTTATAAGTAACATAGAAAAACTATTAAAAGGAAATTCTTTAATAAAAAATCCACGTTGGTTTTATATTAAACTCTTTGAAAGAGATGAAAAAGTTCTAGAATATTTAAAATTAGATAACAATACAAAAGGTAAATTAGATAATTTAATTAATAACTATGAGGAATCTCTTGATGACGATGCAGAAAGTATTATTACCACTGAACGTTATGACTACATAGGTAAAATAATCACCTCCTGTGTTAAGAAGAAAAATAATTCTAATTTAACTCCTTCAGATAAAATAGATAAAGTTGTGACTAACAGATGGCTTGCCCTTCCAATCTTTGCACTAGTAATGCTAGGTATATATTATATTGCAGTTACTACTATTGGAGCTATAGCTACTGACTGGGTAAATGACACCCTTTTTGCTGAGCTCATTCAAGGGAATGTTTCTGACTGGTTAATGAATATGCAGGTAGCTGATTGGTTACATGGACTAATTGTAGATGGTATTATCGGTGGTGTTGGTGCCGTTCTTGGATTTGTACCACAAATAATGGTATTATTCTTCTTAATATCTTTACTAGAAGACTGTGGTTATATGGCTCGTGTAGCCTTTATCATGGACAGGATCTTCCGTAGGTTTGGACTTTCCGGTAAATCTTTTATACCTATGTTAATAGGTTCTGGTTGTAGTGTTCCTGCTATTATGGCAAGCAGAACCATTGAAAATGATAGAGATAGAAAAATGACTATAATGCTTACTCCATTTATTCCATGTAGTGCTAAACTACCAGTATTTGCGCTACTAGCTGGTGCCTTTTTCCCTAATCAACCTTGGGCAGCACCATCAATGTACTTCTTAGGTATAGCCATGGTTATACTTTCAGGAATAATCCTTAAGAAAACTAAGCTATTCAAAGGTGATCCAGCTCCTTTTGTTATGGAACTGCCACAATATAGAATACCTAGCCTTAAAGGCCTTCTTATTCACATGTGGGACAGAGGAAAAGCCTTTATCATAAAAGCTGGTACCATTATCTTTGTAGCTTCAGGTCTTATCTGGTTTTTACAATCCTTTAGCTGGTCTTTACAAATGGTAGACGCACAAGATAGTATATTAGCTTCCGTTGGAAATGTAATAGCTCCTATATTTGCGCCTCTAGGCTTTGGTAACTGGCAATCTGCCGTTGCTACTGTAACAGGATTCTTAGCTAAAGAAAATGTAGTTGCTACCTTTGGTGTCCTATTCGGACTTGGTGCTGAACTAACAGAAAGTGACCCTAACCTAGTTTCAACTATGGGACAACTATTTAATGTAGTTAGTGCTTACTCTTTCATGGCATTCACCCTACTAGCTGCTCCATGCTTTGCGGCTATTGGTGCTACAAAACGTGAAATGGGCTCTTGGAAATGGACATTTATCGCTATAGGATATCAAACAGGTTTAGCCTATGTGGTTTCCTTAATCATTTATCAAGTTGGACGCTTAATCTTTTTATAAAGGAGGTGTTACTATGGCAACATTTTTAATCGGTGCTGTAGTTATAGGTGCTATGATATTAGTATCAGTAAAACAATTTAAGAAACAATCTCAAGGTGACGGTTGTGGCTGTGGTTGCTCAGGTTGCTCCCAGGCTAGCAAGTGTCATAGATAAAATAAAGCTGAGGAAATTTCCTCAGCTTTTCTTATGGTTTAAACTAATCTTATTGTTATATCTTCCTTTAACTCTTCATTTAATCGCTTTCTTAAGTTTTCTAATAATAATTCTATGTCCTCATGATTTTTTATAGCCTTTTCATCCTTAACCAATTCCATCACACTAAGTACTTTAGCAATGTTTTCTCTTCCAGTTTCTTTAATAATTTCATTTAACCACCTTAACTTTAGTTTCTCTCCAAGTTTATACATTGATAATATAACTGGAAAACTCTTTGAACATAGAGTTTTCTTAGTAAGGTTTTCAAAGTCTTCATTAATTTTACCTTCAAATTCATTATAGAAATCATAGCCCTTCAAGTTTTCTATCACTTCATCCTTACAAGCTTTAATAAATTCTATTGCTGGAGTTATATCTTTATTTAATAGATCTAACACCCTATTATTATACTTTTCTATCAATGGTGATAGCTGAGGAATCCTGTTATAAGGCTCTTTCATCCTTAAAATACCATATAGTTCTTCTACTAGTCCTTCTATTTCAGAATCATATATAAATTCCTTATTTTCTTCAAAGGAATTAAGGATGTCTATAGCAGCATCAAAGATTATTCTCTGCTCTCCCTTTTCATTTAAGTCAACTGTATTGTTTTCTTTTCTATAAAAAAATCCCTTTATATTATCAACATAATCTATATAGTCTAGGAATTCTTCTTCTAAATCATAGACATACTTAAAAAATTCTTGGATATCATCTATATTAAGTATACTTTGAAATAACTTTTCACCTAGAAATACTATTTCTTTTCCAGGATAACCTTTATTTATTGAATAATTAAAAGTCATATCCTTAATTTTCTTAAGTTCTTCTTTGCCTAATTCTTTGAAATACTTCATTAGAAGTTCTTCATCATTAGGTATAGAGCCTCCTCCAAAGAGTTCTTTAATTAACTCCCTAGCTGAATCTATATATTTACTAGGTACCTTTTCTCTACTAATAACTATAACCTTTTCTTCATACTCTCCCTTAACTAGATAATCTACTATATCCTTGTTATTAGAAGACACTACATCCTTAGCATATATAATACTTATATATTGCTTTTTAAATAGCTTCAGGAGTATACCTTGAATATCTAGCTCCTTCCAACCATAGGGTGGACTTGAAAATTTAGTTAATATGCTTTTCACCGTTAATTTAACACTTCTCATGGTACTAGTTAATATATAATTATTTACTTCCTCCAAGGCTAATTTATTTACCTCATTATCTTCTATAGTTCTTTGACGAGTATCAGCTTCCACTATATTATATAGTTCACTACTATTATCTATAAACTCTGTAATGTAGTTTATTTTGTTAAACCTTGAATCAATAAGGGCTCTTAATCCCTCATTGATTCTACTCACCACAGCTTTTACCTTAATATTTATGAGGGAGCCACTTACATATATATCTGACCACCTTAAAGCTTCTTCTACTAAGAATTTAGCCCTTTTTAACCTGAGTTCTCTTTCCTTAGTTTTTTTAGTCTTAATATCCTCCATGTGAATAGTTGATATTAGGGTACCTTTAAGCCTTAAATATCCCTCTATTTTAAGTATATTTTCAATTTCCTCTATATAATTATCCTGGTTTGATATATCAATTATCACATTATTTTCCCTATCAGATAATTCTTTAAGATAATTTTTATTAACCCCTTCTACTAAATTATAATTAGCAGTTATAATCCTAATTCCTATAGGATTTTTTTTAGACCCTCTTACCTTTGCATCTATTAATTTATTAAAACTAAAAGAATAAATCTTAGAATAGACAAACTTAGAATTTTCATATATATGCTCAAAAACTATCTCATCTATCCTTTGAGCAATCTCTCCACTATCAATTGTCATATTTTTTATCTCTTTATTTACCTCTTGTTCCTGAATTGTTAAAAATATAAATTCATCACCATTTTTTTCAACCAAAGTTTCTCTGATAAGTTTACTTAATGACTCTTGCACCTGCTCCTTAACTTCTTTCTTTGAGGCTTCTATATTATCTATTAAAAGAGTAGATAAGTTCTCAATATTACCCTTTATTCCCCTAGCATATTTTATAAGGAATAATAATTTAAGGACTTTAACATCATAGCTATTTAGCTTTTCATTATTTTCAGCATAACCAATAACTGTTCTAATAGAAGGGTCTAAAAAAGTTTCTATAGTACTATAAAAAGCTGAGAATGGAACTAAGGTTCCTATGTTTTTTTCCATATACTCAACTGCCACTTGCTTATACGCTCCCAGTAAACTTCTCTCGCCTTTAGACAAACTTCTTCCAGCTACTCCATGGCTTCTTATGCCATTAAAAACATGTTGTAGTAAGTTAAACTGATAAGGTACAAAGGGATAAACCTGTGCAAAATTATCCATGTCCTTATATAATTTCATGTCCACAGTATCTGTAGTGAAGGTTAAAAGATTTCTAATAAAAGATTCTCTCTCCTCATATAGGCTTTGTAGCATCTCCATTGCCTGAGTTTTTTTTCTCAAAATACGTTTTTTAATTACTTCATCCACATTAGCAGAAGATAATGACAATCTTGTATTAAACCTTCCTTGAATCTTAGAAAAGTCATTGCCTTTACCTAAAGTAAACACATCTAAATCCTCTTGAGATGTAACAATAACCCAGCATCTACCTTCACATTTGCTACCTAAATCCTCCACCACTGTCTGAAGATTTAGCATAAGCTGAGTATCTTCTCCTAAATATTGGCCAATTTCATCTATTAAAAATACCACATGATGATTATTTCCCTTTAAATCACAATACTCCCTAACCCTAGAAGAAAACTTATCTATAGTTAAGGAATAATTTTCTTCACATTTATTATACCAGTTTCTTGCAGCATCTTCACTCATCTTAGTAGCTTTTGATAAAGCCTCTATTAAGGCATCCTCTTCATAATAAAAATCTTCCCTACCCTGAGTCCAAGGTTTTCCTGATATATGATGAAACACTTCTTTAAAATCTTCATATACCCCATCTTCAGTCATCTGTCTTTCCATATCAGCAATCCAAGGTATAGATCCACAAAAACCCTGCATTTCATTGAAAACCCTATTAAGTACATTAACAATAGCATCCCTATGGGATTCTGAAGCCCGGTCAGACTTAGAATCTATATTAAAAAGGATAGTATCTGTAGATTGGTTCTTTATAAGCTCCATATTCCTTAGGGTAGAATCCTGTAGTTCCTTACTATAAAAATAATCTAAAGTACTTTTATTTCCTATGGTTTCATTAGATAAAACATAGGATAAAATCTTTAAAAAATGAGATTTCCCGCTACCAAAAAATCCTGAAATCCATACTCCAATCCTATCAGTACTATCTAATATGCCTCTGCTATATGCATCAAAAAACTCATTAAAATGGCTACGTAGCTCATCAGTAACCACGTATTCTTCAAGTTCCTGCTTTATATTCTCCTGGTCACATTGACCTACCTTAATTACACCTTTTATATCTCTATTAATTTCTTTCTCAAATAAATCCTTTAACTTTATGTTCATTTCGATCCCCCTGGTTACTATTAACTTATTCCTAGACCTAGGTTATAAATAGGCTTTTTTACTTAAGCCTTATGTAAACTTGCTTTAATATTATACCATAATACAACTAGCTGTAGACATTAATATAAATCATATATGAATCCTATGGTTAACAATGTAACTTTAAACATTATTTACATACTATATTACATATGATTTAATATAAGTGGTAAATTGAAGAGTTAAATTCCGT
>NZ_DGRF01000036.1:0-32326 GCF_002390995.1 Clostridium sp. UBA4395 | reverse complement strand
ATTTCATTTTACAATGAATCAAATAAAAATATCTCAAAACAATCTAGAATTTAACTTGTTTTGAGATATTCCTTACTTTTATTTTTATACTTTTTATGATTTTAAAATCAATGACACCTTTTATTTAGGGGGTATTACTGTTGCAACGCCTTCTATTACAACCTCATCTCGTTGATTAAAGCAAGTTGTCTTTATTTTTGCTATATGAAACTTACCTTTATCTTTCATTTCAACTATTTCGGCTTCAGCAGTTATTGTATCACCTATTCTTGTTGGATTTGTAAACTTTAATTCTTGTCCTAAATATATTGCTCCTGGTCCTGGAAGCTTCATTCCTAATACAGCTGATATTAGTCCTGCTCCCAACATTCCATGGGCTATACGGCCTTTGAATTGGGTATCATTAGCATACAACTCATTCACATGAGCTGGATTTAAATCTCCTGTAATACCAGCAAATCCATAAACATCAAATTCACTAATAGTTTTACTAATATATGCTTTATCTCCTATATTTAATTCTTCTGCTGTTTTACCTAAATATTTACCTTTATCGTATGCCATTTACTTTCACTCCTCATACTAATACCATATCCTAAGTCATATTAATTTCTTATAATTAAATAACAACTCAAATAAATTTTATATATTTATTTATCTAAAAACTCTCTAACTTTATCAGCAAATAGATGAGTATCTAGCACTCCTCCCATATGTCCTTTTTCACTTTCTATTTCATATAACTCTGCATAACCACCTAATTCATTAATTCTATCTACAGTTATTCTATTAAATCTATGACACTGTAACAAATCTTGCTTACAAGGAATCATAAGGACTTTTGCACTTATTCTTTTTAATGCCTCATCTAAGGATTCATAACCTCTAGCTATATCTTGATTCATAGTCGTCTTACAAGTGTATAACCAGCTATTAGCATCTCTAAGTTTTGCTCCATTAATGGAAGTCTCGTATAAAGTTCTCTCGTAGCTAGACTTATTATTAACATTGATAAATGGTTCATCTTCTTTACTATCTCTAGGATACATTTTTTCAAAGAATTCTGGTGTAAATGCTCCTACTGTCATCATTTGACCTGCTAATGCTAAGCCTTCTATAGGTTGTTCTTTTCCATAATAATCTCCATTATTAAAATTAGCATCAAGTTCTATAGCTCTCATTGCATGTTGCAAAACACTAAAGGAAGTTATTATTGGATTTTGAACATTAGTTATTACTCCGATACATCTTTCTACCATCTCTGGATAATTTACTGCCCATTGAAAAGATATCATTCCACCTGCTGAAGGCCCCATAACAGCTTTAAGCTTCTTTATTCCCATAGAATCTATTAATGCTTTTTCTGCATTTGCAATATCTTTAAAACTTGTGGCTGGGAAACTCATACCATAAGGCTTATTCGTCTTTGGATTTATAGAAGCAGGTCCTGTAGTTGTAACCATAGGATCATCAGGTTGGATATTGCAAATATTATCTGAACATATTACAAAGTATTTATTTGTATCTACAGCTTTTCCTGGCCCTATAAGTCCATTCCACCAACCAGATACTACGTCAATTTCATTATACTTTCCTGCTGCATGGCTAGTGGCTGAGAAAAAGTGAGCAACCAATATTGCATTATCCTTACTTTCATTTAAAGTACCATAAGTTTCATATCCCATTTTTAAAGGTATTGTAGCTCCACATTCAAAAGTGAAATTTTCTATTTCAAATACTTTCTTTTCTACTAACATAATAAATTTCTCCTCCTTATATCTTTAAAATTATTTACTTTTCCCAGTCTCCGGTAATAAAAATCCACATACTAAGAATGTTAATGAACAGCCTATTGCTAAATACATAGCTGGTTCAAAGCCTGAATTATTAGCAACCTTAGTTATTATTGTATATAAAATAGTTTCCACTATATATGATATTGACCAAAACATAGCCATAACAACCGTTAACCTTTGAGGTGTCATTCCCTCTAGTTGTTGTGGTATAGTTACGAAGGTTGTCATTGGTAAAAATATTAAAAACCCTAACACAAATGAACTTATTATAGCTACTGCTGAAGAGCTAGTTACAACCATTAAAAAAGCAACCGCAGGAGTTAATATTCCACAAATCTTTACTACTGGTAATTTCTTTTTAGCCTTTTTAGCTAACATTATTCCAAATGGAGTAGCTACAACACCAGCCACTGCTAAAAGTGTAGATAGTAGGGATGGATTTACTGAAACAGCATCATTTAGTGGAAAAAGATTTAACATAACTATGTAAAGTGTTAGCCACCCTGAATAAGCAAAGGCAAATACATAGTTAAATTTATCTTTTATTCCTTCCTTATACCCATAAGAATCATTTCCTGAAGATAACTTTGAACTTACTACGAAGTCTTTTCCTATTATCATCCATAATATAAATAGTACTAAACTAATTCCTGCAAAAACTAATACTACTGCTTTCCAATTTCCTAGTGCACGTATTATTGGATCTACCATTAATAGTGCAACTATGTTCCCTATATTATTTGCTACAGAATTTAGTCCATTTAATAATGGTCTTTTCTCTGGCTCAAAATAATGCATAACTATTGGTCCAAAGTATACTACTAATAGTGCGCCACCAAACCCCATTATAAATCTTGTTATTATAAAAAATGGAAAACTTGTTGCAAAGGCTCCTAAACCAACTACAGATATTAAAAGCGTTGATACTCCTATAGCTTTTTTAGGTCCTAATTTCATTAATAATCCTGCCGCTACTAAATTACCTATGATTTTAGATATAGTTATGGAATTAGTTACTGCCGCTGGTAATGAATCTAAATTAAAAGCCTTCATTATTTCTGGTGTTACTTTAGATCCCGCCAACCAGGATACACTAAAAAACATATAAGCTAAAAATATTATTGCTTCTATGGCATAGGCTCTTCCTTGACTAGTTTTAACTTCCTTTGTCATTTTTCTTCCCCCTCATTTTTCCTATTACTTTTAATCCTCTAAAAAATTAATCCCATTAGTTCATCTTTAAATATTTTTTCATCCATTAGTTTTAATTTTTCTGAAATTTTAGGCTTAAACTCCATATGCCTTAATATATCTTTCTCTAAATCTACTCCCGGAGCTATTTCCGTTAAAGTTAGTCCCTCCTTTCTTAATTCAAATACAGCCCTTTCTGTAATGTATGCGACTTTGTTTTTATTTTTAATGGCTCTACTACCATTAAAGGTAATTTGCTCAACATCACTTATAAACTTTTTAGTTCTTCCTTCTTGAAGTACTTTAAGTTGTCCATTTATAATTTCAACTTTTAATCCCCCTGCTGTAAATGTCCCACAAAATACTATCTCTCTAGAATTTTGTGTTATATTAATAAAACCACCACACCCTGCGATCTTAGGCCCAAATTTAGATACATTAATATTTCCATATTTATCACATTGAGCTAGTCCTAAAAATGTCATATCTATCCCACCGCCATCATAAAAATCAAACATATATGGTTGATCTATAATTGCATCTGGATTTATTGCAGCTCCGAAATCAAGTCCACCAAGTGGAGTACCACCTATGGCTCCTGGCTCTATAGTTGGCGTAAATAAATGCTCTTGTTTTTCTTCTCTTAAGATTTCTGCTATAACTTCTGGAACTCCAATACCAAAATTAAGTACATTTTTGCTACTATCTAGTAGCATTGCAGCTCTCCTAGCAATAACCTTTCTTTCATTCAAAGGGTACTTATACTCGCTTTCTTTAACTTTAATATCATTTCTCACAAATAACTCATTAAACTGAGTTCCAAAGGTTTGCATATGATTTTCTTGATTTTCAGCTACTACCACATAATCCACCAATATATGAGGTACTTTTACGTCCCTTGGACTTAACGCTCCACTTTTAACTATTTTTTCAACTTGAACAATTACTATTCCACCATTATTTTTAGCATTCATGGCTAAAGATAAGGATTCTAAACTTAAAGGTTCTTTAGAAAATCCTACATTTCCCTTTTCATCAACCTCAGTTCCCTTTATTATAGCTACGTCAACATTTTGTGTTTTATAGGCTAAGTATTCTTCATTATCAAACTTTATTTTTTCCACTAAATCTTCTTTTGTAATTTTATTTAGTTTTCCACCATCTATATCTGGATCTACAAAAGTTCCAATGCCTACTTTACTTATAGTTCTTGGTTTTCCCGCAGCACTGTCCCTCAAAAATTGGGCAATAACCCCCTGCGGAAAGTTGTATGCCTCTATGGCTTCACTTACAATTAAAGGCTGTAGCTTAGGAACCAATCCCCAATGACCACCAATAACCCTTTTAATTAACCCTTCATGTGCATAGTGGTTTAGCCCCTTGCTTATCCCATCACCTACTCCACCTGCATATATCAAAGTTAGATCTCTCGGCAATCCATTATCTATAAAGTTCTTCTCAATTTCTATGTGAATCTCTTCTGCAACGCCTATTCCAATGAAACCTCCTACTCCTACGCAAGCTCCATTTGAAATTAGCGAAGCAACATCCTTTGCTTTTATAAACTTAATTAGGCTATTCATATTAACCCTCCCCATCAATTCCTATTGTATACTTTATTAATTTGATAACTAGCTATTGAAAAAATCCTCTCACTCATATAGAGTCCCTAATCATAAATCACCTTAAAGTCAAGATTTGACCCCTAGTAAACTTTTTCATTTGTGATATAACCTCACATCACTAGTTATTTTAATCCAAAAGTAAAAAAACACTTATCCTTACTTTCAATCTTAGTATAAGTTATATTTAAAAACTTTTGAAATACATATAATTCATAGCTACTATAAATTAAAGTTATCATTCGTATATTTCTGTAATATTCAAAAAAATTAAAGCATACTAAAAGTTATTTTTACTTTTAATATGCTTTAATTCAGTTAATTGACTTCTTGCTTTACAAATTCAATGAATTTTCTCATGGCATAAGATATATATTTATCTTTTTTAACTATCATCCCAATATTCCATGGAAGTTCTGGCTCTATTATTGATAAATTACTAATTTCATTAGAATTAAAAATCCTAATAATAGGTGCTGGTAATATGGCAATACCTTCATTAATTGAAACCATCTTAGCCACAAAATCCCATTGACTACTTTTAAATATAATTTTAGGTTTAAAACCTTTTGATTTGCATGCATGCATAATTTGATTATATAACATATATTCTTCACTTAATGTTACAAATTGTTCCTCTTTAAGTTCTTCCAATCTAACAGTTTTTTCACTTGCAAGCTTATGACTTCTATGAACAATTAGTTTACTACTTGAATAAATCATAGGTATAGTTAAAAAATCATCTGATTCAAAAGGTAACATTACTATTCCAATATCTACTTCAACCTTATCTACCATATCCTTTATTATATTAGCTCCACCTTCTATTAAAACAATTTCTATATTAGGATATCTCTTTTTAAAATCAGAAAGTAGTGTTGGGAAAATAGCTGTACCAATTACTGGCGGTATACCTACAATTATCCTTCCCTTTTCAAAATTCACACTATCATACAGCTTTTCTAGCTCTTTATTTATACTTTCTAAAGCTTTTTCGCTATTATCATAAAATATCTCGCCAGCATCTGTTAACTTAAAATGCTTGGCCCTTCTATCTATTAATTGTACCTTCAACTCACATTCTAAATTTTTAATAACCTTACTTAGTGCAGGCTGTGATAAATTTAAATTACGTGCAGCCCTAGTAAAATTACCTTCTCTGACAACTTCAACGAAATATGTTAAATTTCTAATACTCATTTCAGTTACCCCCTTGTATACTGAAGCTATAACATTTAATTATTAAATCCTTTATTCTAAGCTAATACTAAAATTATACTCCATTAAAAAAATAATTGTATAGTTATCATAGTATTTTATTCTTATTCAAACATAAGTTCCTGTGTTATAATATACTTACTAAAGTTATTTATATCAACAATTAGGCATCTGAAAATAAATAATAAGTCAAAGATGAGAAGTATATTTTGAGTTAGACAAGGAAACAGGTTCCGCAGATAGTAGCACTATCTAAGGGTTCTGTTGACGCAGTATAACACAAAATAGACGAGCATTCTGACTTACTTATTTTTTGAAGATACCTTAATCACACAATCATAGAAAGAGGAATTAAAATGAAAGATATTAACTATGCTAAAGTTGTGGTAAAGGGATCACCAATTTCTAAATCTAACTTTAAACTTTTCAATAGCAGTAACAGAGCTATTCTACCATATAACTCTGGAAAATATCATGATAGATATGCACTATACGAGGAAGAAATAGCCTACGAATGTAGGGTTCAAAATCCAAGTGTAACCTTAACAGAGGCACTTATAGCTGTCCTTAAGGTTTATTATAAAAGTGAAAAACGTCATCCAGACACAAATAACATAACAAAAAGCATTTTAGATGGTGTTGAAAAAAGTGGCCTTATCATAAATGATGCCCAAGTAAGAAGACTTATTATAGAAGAATTTTACGATAAAGAAAACCCAAGATTTGAACTTGAACTCTTTGGGGAAAGTTCCTATGCCATGGATTATAAAATAGTCAAGCTAGAAGAAAAACAGCCCATAATAAATTATGAACCTCCTAGCAACAAAAAAAATAAAACCTTAGATAACTATAGTGCCTCAGGTTTATGCAAAGAGTTTTCCCTTGGAGATAACAATCTATCTTCCAGTAAAAGCTCTAAACAAATCTGTGAACTTTGTCTAAAGGAAGTTTCCAAGGATAACATTATGTCCTGCAATAAAGGAAAAACTCTAATATGTAAAAGTTGCTTTAAAAAACTATTCTAAAAAAACACAAGGAATTTAAAGTAATAAATTTA
This sequence comes from Clostridium sp. UBA4395, assembly GCF_002390995.1. NCBI lineage: Bacteria > Bacillati > Bacillota > Clostridia > Eubacteriales > Clostridiaceae > Clostridium > Clostridium sp. UBA4395. The sequence continues at coordinate 25,442 of NZ_DGRF01000036.1, read as the reverse complement.
TTTAAACAAAGATTGAGCATGTCCTTATAATTATTAAGTACATGCTTAACCTTTTATAACTTACAAAAGCCATAAATTTTAAATTGTTCTTCCATTAATGAGAACTACTCGTTTAGAGAACATGCCATGAACAACTTTAGCCTCTTCCCCTCGAGAGATAAAAGGATAATTATAAGTTCTATAGGCAATTTCTCTTTTATTTTTAAAGTCAGTAACATAGACAGTCCAATACTGGCTTCTATTTCTACCCTCCTGTGAATCTTTCACCCCAGTGCATATACCTGTTAAAGATGTATATAATCCTAAGATATACTCTATAAGAGAAAAAATCTCTCTTAGAACGATTATTAAAAATATAACCTCAAATATATCAGTTATTTTACTTTCTATTAGGGTATATGTAAATATAACCATAACAACAATATTATATAATCCAAGACTCCTTTTATTAAATGGTACCCTTTCAAAAGGCATAAACCAAGGTTTAAATCTCCAAAATATACTACTACCTTCCACGGGGTAATCCGTACCGTTTACTGCTGCTCGCCACTTCATCTGATGGTCATTCAACCCTAACACTATAATTTTCTCTGTAATAAATATTAGGTTCACATAAATTCCTAGCATTATAAAAGCGGCAACAATAAAATATGGCTTCTTTATTATAAGTGCAGAAAAAATAATATATAAAATGAAAAAAACTGAACCTGATTTCATTAATTTCATTTTAGATCTCATCTCATCCTTAGCCTCTTGGGATAAATCCTTAGCTCTATTTATTGCACTTGCAATAGCAGTAGCCACAAAAGGCAAAGTGAAAAATTCAACATAATTTTTTATATTTATTTCTTCTATTATACTAATTTCATATCCTAAATCTTGAATCATATTAACATCATATCCAAAATGCCGAAGTACAAGTACTATATTAATTACAATACTTATTAACAACATACATACTGAAAAATTTCTTACGGACTTCAAACCACGTTGATCTAACATCAATTCTGCTCCTTTCTTGCAAAAGATCTAGTTTCTATCAAAAGCCAACCCAAAGCAGCTCCTAAGCCTATAGGAAAACCTCTAAGTAAATCTTTCTTCAAAGGCCTAAAAAAACATTTTATTCCATCTTAATGCCTCTAACTAATAAAAACTCTCCGTTATCAGCTAAAGTTCTCTTACAATACGACTTAAGCTCTATTTCAAGTAAAGTCTTCCAAGCTATTTTATCCTTCTCAATGTCATTTACAGCTTTCCTAAACCCACTAGATATACAAGGACTTCCCCCTAATGTTATATTCTCTAATCCACTAGTTGATAACAAATTCTCTAGTTCCTCTGCTTCAAAGAAATGTCTTTCAGGATGAGACACTAACTCATGTTTTGGTAAATTACCAGTTTCCACAACTTCAGGTATATACCAATAATTTGGTTTTCCTAAGAAGGATACATACTCAAAATCCTCCCTACCTAATTGTGTTCTTATCACTCCCCATTTACTATTTACACTAACTAGAACTTGTCCACCCGGTTTCGTAACTCTAACTAGCTCACTAACAGCCTTTTCCACATTTCCTAAAAGATAATTAAGAGGGGCTCCATAACAAATCGCCGTATCAAAGGTATTATCTTCAATCATTGATAAATCTGCTAAATCTCCATTTATAATCCCATCCACATAAGCCATCAAATTATTTTCCTTTAATTTATCTTCAGCAATTCTTAACTGCTCTGTAGATATATCAAATAAAGTAACTCTACTTTTTAGTTTAGCTAATTCTATACTAAATCTCCCTGCTCCACAGCCAGCATCTAAAACCTTTTTGCCTTCTCCTATATAGTCCTTAAGAAAATCCATGTGAAGATAATAATTAATCCTATCATAAGGTGTAAGCTCTAACCTCTGCCATTCTCTCTCACCATAGTTGTTATAAAAACTTTTAATATCATTTGGATTGTACATTAATATCCCTCCATGTCTTTTTAAAATATTTACTGATAAATTATTCTATAATTTTACCATACTTCCTTTATATTTACATCCTATTCAGTATCAATTTTGCTATTTTGTAGACTTATAAACAATTTAATCAAATAAGATTATTCCTTTGATTAAAGATCATTGATAAAGCAAGTCATTATAGGAAATACTAATTACGATTTACAATACAAAAGACTTTTTAATAAAACAATGGAGGAAAAAATCTATGGAAAACCTAGACAGAGCAATTGACAGAATAAAAATACTTGAATGCCCTACTGGAGACTTAGAAAATCGGGTTGCAGATATTCTTGAAGATTATAAGGTTGCGGATAAAAATAAAATAACTATAAATAGAGCCGAACAATTAGATGTAAATGGTGCTGAAGCTTATAGTGCTAAAATTTCAAGCAATTCACTACAGTCTATCACTATACTAGCAAAGTCAGGCATGGATGATTATGTAGCTAAAGTAATTGATGTGTCTATATGTTAAGTTGCAGTAATACGTAAAGCCTGTTAAAACTTTCTTTTAAATTAAGATGCCTTATATTAACTTATTAAGAATATGCTAAATAAAAAATGCTTTTGCTAAACTTTAAGCAAAAGCATTTTTAAAGGTAAAAGGTATTCCATTACTTTTTTAAACTAAGCCTGCTCTATTTTTTCTACTATATAACCTGCATCTTCAATGGCACACTTCATTTCTCTATCATTAACAGAATCTGTTCCATCAACCACTACTATTTGAGATTTTAGGTGTACATCCACATTATCAATCCCATGAACTCCTTGTAAGGCTGTCTTAACATTGGTAACACACTTTCCACAAGTCATACCTTCAACAGTTAATCTTTTTTTCATTTCTAATTTCTCCTTTCATTAATATACATATAGTATTAATATAATCATGAAAAATTATTGATAAAATATTTAAAAGTGTTAGTATAGTATTATAGGCACATAATTCTAAATTTTTTAAACATAAAAAAGTATACGATTTCATTTACATAGTTTTATTTTCAAGTATACGATTTCATTAAAAATTAAGGATTATGTTAACTACACATTAAAAAATCAAATAAAAAGTTAATTTTATTAGGGGGAGATTTGGTAATGGAAAAAGAATTCAATTGGAAAGAATTAGGGTTTGATTACCTAAAGGCAGATTTTAATTTTATTTCTCATTATAAAGATGGACAATGGGATGAAGGAAACTTAGTTGAAGATGATAAAATAACAATTAGCCAAGGTTCAACATGCTTGCACTATGGACAACAATGTTTTGAAGGTTTAAAAGCATATACTCATAAAGATGGAAAAGTATGCTTATTCAGACCTGATCAAAATGCTAAAAGATTAAATGAAAGCTGTAGAAGAGTTTTAATGCCAGAAGTACCAGTAGAATTTTTCTTAGATGCTTGCAGAAGAATTGTTAAAGCAAATAAAAGACTTATCCCACCATATGGAAGTGGAGCAACACTATATCTTAGACCTTACGTAATAGGTGTAGGTGACAATGTAGGTGTTCGTCCTGCTAGGGAATATATATTTGGAATCTTTGTTACACCAGTTGGACCATACTTCAAAGGTGGAATGGCTCCAGTTAACTTCATAACTTCTGACTTTGACAGAGCCGCTCCTATGGGAACTGGTGCTGCTAAAGTTGGTGGTAACTATGCTGGAAGCTTATTACCTCATGCAGAAGCTGTTAAAGCAGGCTTTGCTGATTGTATCTATTTAGATCCAGCAACTCATACAAAAATAGAAGAAGTAGGTGCTGCAAACTTCTTTGGAATAACTAAAGATGGTACATTTGTTACACCTAAATCTCCATCTATACTACCAAGTATAACTAAGAGATCTCTATTATATTTAGCTGAGCATAACTTAGGTATGAAGATAGAAGAAAGAGACGTATTAATAGATAACTTAGGTGAATTTGCAGAAGCTGGAGCTTGCGGTACTGCAGCTGTAATTACTCCAATCGGAGCAATCCAACATAAAGAAAACAAACACGTTTTCCACAGCGAAACAGAAGTTGGCCCAGTAACTAAAAAACTTTATGAAACTTTACTAGGCATTCAAGCTGGCGATATAGATGCACCAGAAGGTTGGATATTCAACGTAGCAATTTAATATAATATTTAAGGCTCATCATAAAATATTATGGTGAGCCTTTCTTTAGGTAATTGCATTAATAAACCCATCTGCATATATAGTAATAAGGGATATTTTAAGCATGCATAAAAGTTTAAATATTATCCTAACTATAACTAGGGGGGGGTGTTGAAATTAATGGAAGGTGAAATATTGAAAATAGCAATGTCTCAAGGAATATGGGCAGTGCTCAGCATATTTCTAATATTCTATATATTAAAAGCTCAAGAAAAAAGAGATGAAAAGCAAGAAGAAAGAGAAAAGAACTACCAGGAGATAATAGCAAAAATAACAGATAAATTAAGCATAATGGAAGATGTAAAAAAGGATGTTGAAGATATAAAACAGCATGTTATAAAGAATAACTGTAAAGAATAAATAAAGGTAAGCCAATGGCGCTTTAGTGTCATTGGCTTATTTTTTTATTACTATTGATTAATTTTATATTTGTTACTGAATTCATATAAGTAATTATTAATGTTAATTAAATAATAGTGTTTAAATATACATACTACAGATTCACCTATTATAAAAACAAATACATAAAGATTTTATTATCTAAAAACTTAATTGGACTTAAATGCTATATATTTATATAATTCTACTTGTTTGTAAATATTTATTTTTAGGAGGATATTATGAAAAAATTACTAATTTTATTATTAGCATTATCAATCCTTGTTTTTGCTTTTGGATGTGATTCAAAGAAAGCATCAAAGGACACAAGCTCACCAGCCTCTACTGAAGAAGCTTCTAAATCCGATGAAAAGGTACCAGAGCTTACTATGAGCTGGGGAAACGAATTACATACAGGTATAATGAATGTTGCTACAAAAAAACCTGAGCTATTTAAAGAAACTGGAGTATATTTCAATCCACTTTCTAAGGATAAATTTGAATTATTAGAAAATGGTAAGAAAATAGCTATCTTAAATTTTGTTCCTAGTAAAGGTGGATCTGAAACTGCTAATCTTATGAGCCAAGGGCATGTGGATTATGGATTTGGATCAAATACAGCTTTCCTTACTGCTGTAGATAATGGAGCTAAATTAAAAATTGCAGCACCTTTCCAAAGTGATGGAATTGCCTTAGTATTTCCACCAAACACTAATTTAAAGAATTGGGATGATATAAAAAAACACATATTAGATTTAAAACAACCACTTAAACTTGGCTATCATTCACCAGTAAGTGGACCTAGAATAGTAATTGAATCAGTTTTAAAAGCCCAAGGGTTAAAGGTAACTGAAAATCCAAGTGATACTTCAGCAAATGTTCTTTTAGTTGACCTTAAAGGTTCAAACAATCTATTGCCATCTTTAACTAGCAAGCAAGTTGATGCTTGGGTAGGGCCATCACATCATCCTGAAGCTGCAGAAGAAAAAGGTTTAGGTGAAATATCATTAAATCTGAAGGACTTCCCAGAAAACGGTCAATGGAATGACTTCCCATGTTGTGTATTTGCTGCTACAGATAAAGCTATCAATGATTATCCTGAGGTAACTAAAGCTTTTACAAAGCTTGTAGCTGCAAACGCAAAATATTGTACTGAACACCATGGAGAAGTGTCAAAGATTATGGCAGAAGTTATTGGTGTATCAGAAGAAACCATTAATAAATGTGAGATAAAATACTTCACAGCTCCATCAGAAAATTGGTATAAGGGTATAGAAATATATGTGGAAAAACTTAATGAGATGGATAAATTTAATGGACAACTAAAGGGATTAGATTTTGAAAAAGTTAAGAAACTAGTTTTTGATTTTAGATTTTTAGAATAGAATTATCATTATGGAAAAGCTTCCTAATTTATGCTAGGAAGCTTTTTTATAGAGGGAGGTTAAAGGTTTGAAACATCTAAAAAAAATATTGTGGAAGTTATTAGTGCCTATTCTATTTATACTATTATGGCATATACTCTCCTTTAGGATTAATAATGCTGTAATTTTGCCAAGAATAGTATCAGTTTTAGATAACTTTGCTCATGCCACAAACGATTTTATCGGCCTTGGATCAATACCTGTAAATGTCTTAGTTAGTTTAACTCGAGTACTTCTTGGATATATTGTAGGTGTATTTATTGCCATTCCATTAGGTCTGTTAATGGGATATAAGGCAAGGGTATATAATTTATTTAATAATTTTATTAATATATTTAGACCTATACCACCACTGGCATGGGTCCCCTTAGTACTGGCGTGGTTTGGTGTAGCAAGTTTTTCAACAGTTTTTAAAATAGAGGGCGGAGAACTCCAAGCCTTTTTAAATAATTTTAAGTTCTCAATGATGTTTATTATCGGCTTAGGTACCTTCTTCCCTGTACTTACAAATACTATATTCGCTGTTAGAACTGTTCCCAAAACTCTAGTAGAATCTGCAAAGGTTCTTGGAGCTTCAGAAAGGGATATATTCTTTAAAATTCTCCTACCAGCCTCTGCCCCAACTATTATAACAGGACTTAGGACAGGCCTCGGAATTGCTTGGTCCTGCCTAGTATCTGCAGAAATGCTTCCAGGTAGCTTATCAGGTGTTGGTTATTTAATAACCCATGCTTATGAACTCGGCAGAACCGACTTGGTTATCACAGGAATGATTTGCATTGGTGCTGTAGGAGCAAGTCTTGATGGAATTTATAGAATCGTAGAAAAGAAATACTTTTCCTGGCAAAGTAAAGTAAGATAGAGGTGATAGTATGGAAAATTATATTGAAATATCGAATCTTAGCAGAACATTTATTACAGGGGGTTCACTAGAGGTACATGCTTTAAAAGATATAAACCTATCAGTCCAAGAAAATGATTTTATATCTATTGTAGGCCCCTCTGGATGTGGAAAGTCAACCCTACTTAGAATTATATCCAGTTTAGAAAAAGCAACAAAGGGAAATGTATTTTTCAAGGGCAAAGAGATTACTAAGCCATCCTTTGAGATTGGTATGGTTTTTCAACATTATTCTCTACTCCAATGGAAAAACGTTATAAATAATATTGCACTAGGTGCTGAGTTTAAAAAAGTGCCTAAAAAACAGAGACTTGAAGAAGCCAGAAAATATTTGAAGTTAATAAATATGGAAGAATTCGAAAATGCATATCCTTATGAGCTTTCCGGTGGAATGCAGCAAAGAGTTGCAATAGCAAGAGCCCTTGCTAATAATCCTGAAGTTCTTTTAATGGATGAACCTTTCGGAGCACTTGATGCCTATACTCGTATAATATTACAAAGAGAGCTTTTGAATATTTGGGAGAAAAATAAGAAAACAATTCTATTCGTAACCCACTCAGTAGATGAAGCTGTTTATCTATCTGATAAAATTGTAGTAATGGGCAAAAACCCTGGAAATATTAGAAGCATTATTGATGTTAATATGGATAGACCTAGAGATAGAGGAAATGTGGAATATGCTCATATAACTGCAAAAATACTGAAAATGCTTGAGGAAGAGTAAATAAGTCATAAAAACACCTAAAATCTTAAGCATATTAAAGTGCATCTTAAAAATGAATAACCAAAGGTTTTCATGTTAAAATTAACAAAACCCTCGATTATTTTTATTTGGAATAGAAAAAGGAGCATCGCAAAATAACTTAATCAGTTATTTTGCGACACCCCCTTATATTTTATTCTCATTTACACTCTCTACAGTAAAGAGTCTATAAATCCAGTTTTATTCCATTATCTCTAAGCCACATTCTCCTACTGGCATAATCAGGCATAACCTCACTTACCATATTCCAAAATTCTTTAGAATGATCCTTATAATACATATGACACATTTCATGGACAACTATATAGTCAATTATATAAGCTGGAGCCATAGCACATCTCCAGTTGAATAATAATTCATCATTAGATGTACAACTTCCCCATCTTTTCTTTTGTTCCTTAACTTTAATACTCTTAGGTTGTTTATTAAAAAAATGAATATAATACTTAACTCTTTCATTTATCTTTTTAATAGCCTTTTCCCTATACCACTTCTCTAATTCAACTTTAATCTTATCTTCATCATTAGTATAAGTGGTAACAATAAACTTTCCTCTAAATAGCTTTACATTTATATTTTTACTTTGTTCATCTAAAATTAACTGCAAGGTATAGTTTCTTCCTAAATATAAATAGCACTCTCCATTTATAGCCTCTCTATTAATTTTATTTACATTTATATTTCTAACCTGGTATTGCTTTTGCACTATCCATACAGCTCTAGATTTAACCCTGTTTAATATTTCTTCCTCTGAAACTCCCATTGGTGCAACTACATTTACTTCCCCATTGGTTTCTACTTCTATTGCCAAGGTTTTTCTATTACTATAACTGACATTGAATTCTATATCTTTTGTTCCAAACTTAAATCTAAGTTTCATTTAATCACCTTTTTAATCTAATGTAGCATAATGTAGTTTAGCAAGTTTCATCATGCTCTCTTTTAATTGTTTTACCTTGCTTATTGACTCTGTTCCAAACCACTTTCTTAATTTTGGAGATTTGGATAGCAAAAACATATAAACCTTTTGCTCTATTTCTGAGTATTTAGTTGGATTTTCTGTCCACCCAACTATATGCCATTCATCTCTCATCTTTTTATCAAACTCTTTTGAGAATTCCTTTGAAAACTCTATTATATCATTTGATAGATATTCAATGCTATCTTCCTTAACAACATCTGATGCACCTTCATTTTCTCCTTCTAAAGCTTCTCTTAGTGTTTCAAAAAAAGCAAATTCTCTTTTACTTAATTCTAGTTCATCAGCTTTACTTTGCTCACCATTTTCCATTTCTCTATTGATAAACTCTTTAAGTCTAGCCTTCTTCTCTATCCAGTCATTTTTAGTTTCTTCTAGAATTTGTTGAAGCTTTTCAAATAGACTTGTATAGAAAACAGGATTGTCATCCATTTTTAATGTTATAACATTTTTTATAGCATGTTCCATAGAAGATGCCACTGCTTCATCAGAGACTTGGTTTTCTATCTTAGCTTGAAAGTCATCTTCAAATAATATTATAGGCTCTATCCACTGCATTACTCCATTAGAAGTCAAATGCTTTGAAATTAATGCTTTAACCTTTTCTCCACAATCAGCAATATCTAATTTCTTTTCAGGATTAAATCTTACCTTGGCCGCTGCTCTAATATAGGATAACCATTTAACATCATTTTGAATATCTGTAGATACATGACCTGGCATTAAAGCTTCTACCGCTCCTAAAAACTTCTTATAGGCTACTTCAAACTCTGCTCTTTTATCATCTGGTTCAATTACTTTCACTAAAGCATCTATATTATTATGATCTACACCTATAAACATCCTCATAATATTTTCTCTATAAGACATCATTTCATCATATAAAGAACCCATAGACTCCATTGGTTTACCTAGTTCTTCCTTATCAAATATAGCTAGAGCTTCTTCTAAAAAGTCTAAAACTCCATAGTAATCAACTACATATCCGCACCTTTTACTATCTCCACAAGTTCTATTAACTCTGGCTATTGCTTGTAATAGGGTATGTTCTTTAAGTGGTCTATCTAAATACATTACCTGCTCTATAGGTGCATCAAAACCTGTTAGAAGCATATCCTTAACTATTAAGAAGCATAGATTACTTTCAGAAGTTTTCTTTTTAAAACTCTTTAATATCTCTTTTTGTTCTTCCTTTGATGTGTGATATTCTCTTAAATACGGTTCATCATTATTGCTTCCTGAAAAGATTATTTTACATTCTAATTCTTCTCCCATTATATCCTTCATATACTTATTCAAAGCATTATAATATTTAACACAGGCTTCTCTAGATACACATACTATCTGTGCTTTAAATCCATTGGGATAGATATACTCCTTATAATGAGTAAGAATATCCTTTGCTACCTCCTCAATTCTTTCCTCAGCCTCTACTACAGTTCTTTTGTTGGCATATTTTTGTTTAATAGCCTCCTTCTCTTCATCTGTTTTATCTTCAAAAGCCTGATCAAACAATTCCTCTAAAGACTCACCACTAATGTGTAAATCTGGCCTTCTTCCCTCATATACAATTTTAACAGTAGCCCCATCATCAACAGCCATCTTAATAGAATATTTATCTATATAAGACCCAAAAGTTCTTGGTGTAGATTTATCATCTTTATCTATGGGAGTACCTGTAAAACCTATAAATGCAGCATTCGGTAATGCAGTTCTTAAGTTTGTAGCAGTACCTTTATATTGACTCCTATGAGCCTCGTCTGTCATAACAATAATATTGGCTTTAGTTGATAATATTTCATACTCTTTTTCAAGATATAATTTTTCATTTTGAACTTTATCTTGAAGTTTACTTTCTTCCTTTTCACTTTGAAACTTTTGAATAGTTGTTGTAACTATCTGAGCATTAGAATTTCTAAGAAGTCTTTTCATATCTTCAATGCTATCTGCTCTTACTGGGGTTCCATTAGTTATAGTATTAGTAAAGGTTTCATAAATTTGCTCATCTAAATCTGTTCTATCAGTAACAATAACTATAGTTGCATCTGAAAGTTTCTTATGGTTTCTTATTTTCCTAGCTAAGAATACCATAGTAAGAGATTTTCCTGAGCCTTGAGTATGCCAAACAACTCCCCCCTTACTTAAAGGAGTTTTTCCACCTTCTACTCTCTTTAAAGACTTCTGAACTGCTCTAAACTGTTGATATCTACATACCTTTTTAACTTTTCTCGAATTCTCCTTGTCCACATCATAAACAATAAAGTTTTGCATTATATCAAGAAGGTTTTCCTTCTTAAAAACTCCTTGCAGTAATATATTTTGTGGAGTATTTTTAACATCATAAACCTCTTTATTCTCTACTGGATAAGCATCCTTCCACTCTATATAATGCTTATACCCTGAACTTATAGTACCAATAAAAGCAGTATATTTATTTAGAATACCAGTTATAAGGTTAGTGTAGAATAATCTTTCTGCTCCCTCTATAAAGCTAGCATCCCTACCATTCATATATCTTCTAAGCTGTTGAAATCCATCATACTTACCAACGTTTTCATTAACCTTAGTTTCTTTAAATGGTGACTTACACTCTAAAACTGCAATAGGCATGCCATTTATAAAAATTATAATATCAGGTCTTATGTTCTCTTGTTGCCCTTTAATAACAAACTGTCTTGTAACTAAAAAATCATTATTGTCTATTTTATCAACATCAAACTCTATTAACTTAACTGTTTTAGTTTCCTTATTACCATCTATAACTTGATCCACAGTTAATTGTAAATGAACTATATAATCATAAATCTTTTCATTAATCTCTAAAAGCCCTGCACCTAAAGACTCTGCCCTATTGAACTTACGAACAACCTTTTCAGCATTTTCATCAGAAATCCAAGGATTTAGTTTCTTTAGAGATGCTTTCATTCTTTTACTTAGTATAACTTCGCTAAAAGTATCTCTTTCACCATAATCAGGAGTTAACTTGTCTCCTTCAATAAAATTATAACCATGTATTCTAGTTAGATACTCTATAGCTGGAAGCTCTACTAAGGATTCTTCATTACCTAAATTCCCCAATGACTATCACCCCGCATATTTACTTACTTAATCAGTTGTTGCGTTTTATGCAACAACTGAAATATCTCCTCTTTATTAAACTAAATTTTAATAAACATAATAATATTATTGCAAATTCATATTATTAGTGTATAATTTACTTATAGAAACATATATTATGGTTATAGTGCTTAGTAGAGGCAAGTGATTCGCTCCTTGCTATTCAAACTAGGCATTCGGAAGTAATCTAGAGAATCTTAGTAACTTGGTGAGTGATTCGCTCCTCACTTGGACTAGGATTCTTTTTTATTATGATATTTTAACCAATCAAAAATCTTTATTAATCTTCTAAAATTGGTTTTCATATTAGTTGTTCCATTCTTAAATATATCGTTATTCTTGCCATAAAAACTAATTAAAAATTTATTTAATCTATCTACATTAATTCTTTCTTCTGATAACATTGCTATATATTCTAATGCCTTTTCTTCTCCATATAAGTTAATTATATCATCTATTTCTTTATCCTTAAATTCAGTCATTTTTTCTCTCTTTGATATTATTGTCCTACTTAATAACTGATCAAAGTTATTCTTTATTTCCTTCTCAACTTTTTGAGGAATATTACAATTACAATTAGAAATATATTTATATATCGGAATACTATTACTATTGTGTGATAATAGCGTTGGTAAGCTTTGTGCTACAACCATATTACTATCAAATTGCCTATCATCAAACATAACATCAAGAAATATCTCTTCTGCAGTTAATCCCATATAACCTTTATTTCCAAACTCCGATATAACACCTACTCCTACTACTACTTCAATATCTTCTAACTTATCATCATCTTCCAACCCAACAACCTTAACCTTTTCAGTTGGTTCATTTGTTAAAACAAGTTCGTATATGTCTTTTTTTAATTTTCTTAACATAGGTGCATTATACTTTGCTTTATTTTGTAGCATTGCCTCAAATAATACATCATAATTTTGCAAAGAAATTTTAGTCATATTTATAAACTTTCCATCATCAAAGGCTATTGTATGAGTTGAAAATCCTTGATTCTTCCCTTCCTTATCCCATTCTATAAATATAAGTCTTTCTTTTAGCACTTCTATTTTTTCCTTAGATAGACATCTCACTATCGCTCTTAAAATATTTCTTATATTTTCATCTCCTATTGAATATCCCATAAATACAATAGGATGTTCCAGAAATAAAGTTAATATTTTTGATGCTAAATATGGATTTTTCTCTTGAAAATCTACATAATCATCTTCATTTATAATTATTGAATCTGGTTTAGTACAACATCCATGTATTTTATATATTTCACCTACCCCTTGTATTTGTGAAAATATCAATTCTTCTTGTCCTATAAACCTTGTATAGTCAGAAAATACACCTTCCAGTAAACTATCATAATTTGTAGTAATAACACCTGCTATACTCTTATTGCCAACTCTTTTCAAACACTCAATTTCCTCGCTCATTTCTTCTTGTAAATTCAAAGAATATTTTTTTATATAGTTTGCAATTTCAATTTTTAAAGGTGAAACTCCGTTAATTATATCCTCTTTATATTCTTCTCGTATTTCTTTAAATTTCTCTTCTTCAAACCACTTTAAGGACAAATCTTTCTCTATAAGTTCAGCTATCTTTTGAAATTCCCCTACTTTGATATCACTATTTTTAGCCATATTCTTATAAGTCTCAAATGGATATTCAGTATCCTTAGCTCTCTGGGCCAAATACCTTAACAGTCCTTCCCAATTAGCTAATTTCAAATATCTTTGTGAAATACCAGCTCCAACAAATAATATTGGCAAAGACCCCTGCTTACTTAACACTTTGCTTATATTTATTTTTAATCCATCTTTCAAAGTATTTTTTCCTCCTTCTTTCACTCCATTCGTAATGCCATTAGCTTTAAACTACTCTAATTTTTCCTGTTAAAAGTTGTTGCATTAATCCCTTTTTAAGTTCTTCTAATTTAGTTTTTTTATTTTCATAATCTTCTATTTGAGCATCTACTAATGATATAATGTTTGCTATTTTATTCTGTTCTTCACTTTGTGGTAATGCTACTTTCCTACTTAACATATCTTTTATAACTAAATGCTTTACTGTTGTTGATGGTGTTTCCCTCTCTATTTGCTTCAAAATGTCTTGAAGTGAATAATATATATATGTTAAATTATATTGTTTGCTTGTTATTCTACAAATTCTTTGATTTAATAGCCCCTCTGAATTTTTCCATCTTACTATATTAAATTCACCATCCATTCCTATAAGAACATCATTATAATTAACAATAAATTCTTGATTATATTCACCTATATAAAATGTAGAAATATTTGAAGTAATCAAATCTCTTATTCTAATAAGCGGAATTCCTATTCTCTCTATATTAAACAATTCAGAACTAAATGGATATCCTGTTTGTGTATCAATGCATTCCTCTAAATTCTCCACTTCCCAGTCCAATGGAATCTCCCCAACCTCAGTCATCTTAAATTCTGTATGTCCTATTCCCTTGGTTAAAAGCCTCTGCATTAATCCCTTCTTTAATTCCTTAGTTTTTTTTATAAGTCTATCTGTATCATATATTTGAGAATCAACTGTTGAAAGAATTTCTGCTATTTTTTGTTGTTCTTTCAATGTAGGTACAATTAACGTTAAATTTCTTAAAGCACTTAACCCTATTCTTAATCTAGTTGACCCTGTACTATTAGCAATAGCATTATTTCTGAAATAATTTGAATTTATTGAATACAAAATAAAGTCATTATCATATTTATTTCTATTAACAGCAACTCTAATTCCATCTGAACACATTAAATACCTACTTCTATTATCTGGAATTTTACACGCTCTAGCAACTGGTTCTGCCATTTTTGCTATAATAATATCATTTGGATAAATATTACACGTCTTTAACTCATCAGCCTTGTCAGCTGATGTATATACCCTAGAATCATTATTAAAATATCCTTCTCCTATGTTTTGTAATTGTACTACCTGAACACCATCATCTGTATAATGACAGGATTTTAAATCTGATCCAAATGGTCCTCCAGTAAATGAATACTTATCATTTCTATCGCAAATATCTTCCACCCTAACAATACTCCACTCATCAGGTATCCATCCCAACTCTGTATTTTTATATCCTTCTTTCACCTTCTTCACCACCTTATATTATGTCAAATCCTAATTCTTCAAGATATCCATTGAGTTTTTCTTCATTTTCAACTATCTTCATTTTCAGTTCTCTTATATCTTGTAGTACTAAATCTATATCAATTTCTACTTCTTCCTCTGATGTATCAACATATCTACTTATGTTTAAGTTATAATCATTTTCTTCTATAGTCTTTAAAAGAACTACTTCTGCATACTTTTCTACTGCTTCAAAGTTATCAAAGGTTTCAATTATCTTTTCTATATCCTCATCTCTTAATTTATTCTTGTTACCATCCTTAATAAATCCAGATGATGCATCTATAAATAATATTTTACCTTTTCTATTTTCAGCCTTATCCTTATTAATAATAAGCAGTGCTGCTGGTATTCCTGTTCCATAGAATATGTTTTGTGGTAGTCCTATTATTGCTTCTATTAAATCTGTATTTTTATCTAATAGACCTTTTCTTATCTTTCCTTCTGCTCCACCTCTAAATAATACTCCATGTGGTACTACTGTTCCCATTCTTCCTTTAGAGTTTAAACTTGCTATCATATGTTCAACAAAGGCTAAATCACCATAGGATTTTGGAGGTATGCCATATACAAATCTTCCATATGCATCTGCTTTAGCTTCTTCTTCTCCCCAGTTTTTAAGTGAGAATGGAGGATTTGCAAGAACTACATCAAAAGTTTTTAATACTCCACCATTTGTATGTTTTGGCTCTCTTATAGTATCACCTTTTTTAATCTCTGCTCCTGTTGCATCATGGAATAACATATTCATTTTACATATAGCCCAAGTAGAAAGGTTTATTTCTTGACCATTTAAGGATACATTCTTAGGGTTTCCACCATGTTCTTCTATGTAATGGGTACTATGAATTAACATACCTCCTGAACCTGTAGTTGGGTCATATATTGATTCTCCCTCTTTAGGTTTTACTATACCAACTAATGTTTTAACAACTTGTTCTGGTGTATAAAATTCTCCACCCTTAGTACCACCTTGATCTGCAAACTTCTTGATTAAGTATTCATAGGCATTTCCTAATATATCTTTACTTTCTAAGTTTTCATTTGCCAATGGCAATTCACTAAATAATATTAAAAGTTGTGATAACTTCTTATCTGGAACTCTTTCTTTATCATTATAGTTAGCCGTAGTAAGTACCCCTGTAAGCTCTGCATTTTTAGGTTCATCTTCTATTGCTTTAAATGCCTTATCTAGTTCTGGTCCTATGTTTAAAGTTAAGTCTTTTAATTTAGACCATCTTGCTCTTTCTGGTACATAGAAGTTCTCATAGATTGATGGATCTTCTATTAATAAATTAACTTCTTCCTTTGGTAATCCCATTTCAGCAAATTCTTCTATCTTTTTCTTTTGTTCAATTTCAAATTGATCATTCATTCTCTTTAAAAATAGCAATCCAAATATGTAATCCATATATTGTGCTGCATTCAATTCACCTCTAAGGATATCTGCTGCATCCCATAGAGTTTTCTCTAATTTTTGTATTGTAAGCTTTTCCATATTTGCACCTCTTCAACTTTTTGTTACTTATTACTTATTTTCTATAGTTATAATCCCCAATTTTTATATTCTTTACTATCTCAACAATAGTATTTTAGAGTTATTAAACCTTTTTCTATAACACTTATATCACTTAATTTGCATTTAGTTTTCACACTTTAAATTATATCATAAATTGTATTATTATTATTGATGTTGGCTATGAGTACGGTCATCTTTTTATTCTCCTTATTTCCTTTTCTTAATTATTCGCATGTAAAATTTTCCCTTTACCAAATAAACACAAGCCATCTCTAAAAAGAAATGGCTTGTGTTTAATTCTGTATAATATACCTTTTTATTCTGCTTATTAAGTAAGCAATCAGTATAATTAATTTTAATATCAATGTTCTTACATTCTGTATACTCCTTATACATATTCATTTGCCTCTAGTTGAATAACTCTAATCTTTTAATTATTTAATATATCTTATAAAGAATTATACCTCCACTTAAAAATTATTACTTATTAGTATATACTTTGTATATAAGCTAGAAATAATTATGAAAACTTTAAAGAATATAAAACTCAGGAGGCACTATGAAGACATTTAAGACAATACTAACCACTGTATCTCTCATGTCACTTTTTTATTTATTTTACATTGTTTATTGTTCTTCTAATAAAAATGATACTACCTTTAGGATACTATCTATATCCTGTTTAATCACAGCTGCTACACTTGTATTTTTAGATGGCTTATATTATATTTATAAGAAAAATTCTTAAAAAATGGGATATACAATTTGTATACTTACTACTCTCATAACCCTTGCCTTTATATTATATATATACATTATAAATACTAACATAGTAATGTATATGAATTCCATTTAAGAATGTGCAAAAATTAGCTTTATAATTTATAATACAATTGTCTAATAGATTAAAAAAATAATTATAAAAGTTACTATTCATTCTGAGACCCCAATTAACAATTTAAGTAATTCTTATGAACTTAATACTCTTATGGATTAAAATTATTTTAAAGTTAATAATATTCAGAAACCTACAAAATTAAGTGTATAAAGATGTACAGTCACAAAACATTTGAATGTATATACAAAGCCTTCTAAAGGAAGCAGAAAGTCTAGACTTAACAATTTTTAGCCAATTTTATAATAGAACTTTCTCAGTAAAGTTTCAATATAAATATTCTATTATAAACGTGTTTTATGGCAGTCTCTCACAAATACCCATGGATTAGGCTGTGCTTAGTCTTCATTCATATGTATATAACTAATTTAAGATTATTTTAAGTAACGTAAAAAATGATATATGCCATACAAATCCGTTATGCTATACGAGACATAAAAAGATCAACAGGCTCATCCTATGACTGCTTATAACAAGTTAAAAGAAAATGTTAGATTCCTACAGTTCACAGATAATTGTGTTTTTAAAGTTTATCCATGCACATTAGAAATACCAAATACTAAATCTAAAGTCATTATACCATCACAACTTCAAATTTTAAAATTAATAGCTAGAGCATGATTTGATACAAATTAATATAAAAAATAACTACATGGCTCAATTTCTTTATTTTCAACCGTCTTATCAATACTCCTCCAATATTGTTATCACAATAGCTTTTTTATTTTTCCGTACTTAAATAAAAAATTCATGGATGATTCAGTCTGAAAATCTGATATCATTCCATGATTTTTAAGTGAACTTTATTGGTACTATGTAAATATTTAAAAGGATGCATCCTTTTATTAATTTCTAATGCCCTTTTCTTTAATTTCTTTTAATTTAATACAAATAAACTCAATTAGCATAGTCACCACAAATAAGATAGAGAATGGTAATATAAGATATTTAACAATAAATTTATTTCGCATTGGAATCAATGTACTAATACATACAAGCAAAATAATTAAAGTAAATTCTATTCTACATATAAATTTAATCTTATATATAAAATTACTTTGCTTTAAATTCTTTTTAGCATCATGAATTAACGATGCGATAATTGCGATAATTATTACTATAGCAAATGATATTGACGCCCTATGTTCATCTCCATTAAATAATCCTACAACTAATTCTTTAATATTATCTAATAATAAGTAAATATAGTATTCAATCTTTCTTTGGTTAAATATAGAAATTGCTAAAATAGATTCTGCTACAACAAATGTAGATATAATACCAATGATTCTTACTCTTTTCTTCCAATCACCAGTTTTCCATTTTACTTTAACTACTTCAAATGTCTCATTTATCTCATTTTTCTTATCATCAACTATTTTTAATCCTACTTTATATGAATACTTTTCATAGAATGCATTCCACATATTATTAATATCTTTCTGTTTTAATTTTACTACTGCTTCAAAAAGGCATCTCGTTTTGTCAATAGCAGTAACCATAGATAAAATAAGCCCCAAAATTGTGATAGCAATAAACATAATAGTCTCACTACTAGGCTCTGTACTAATATATACAATCATCTGATAACTATTTAACGTTAGAAATGCTACGAAAGTTAGCATAGAAAATATAAATTGCCTTTTCTTCCTATTTATTTCTTCCTTTGTCGCTTCACTATATAATATCATAGATGAAAGTAAAGATATCACAAAAATAATAAATATTGTTTCCTTTAAATATTGCTCTGGTATAGTAAAGGAAGATAAGAAACATGTTAGGATCAACATCAGAGTAATCGTTATACTGCCGACAAAAACAATTGGTTTCCAAATCCCTTTAACTGGTTTAATCAACTGAAGAATAATATAAGAATTCAAAATACTTCTCGGCAAACTAAAAGACATATCTTCATAATTTAATATAATAATTCCTGACAAACATATAAATAGAAATAGTGGAATTACAAATAAATTTATCTCTCTAGCCACTTCAAAGCCTGTTAAAGAAGAAATTCCTATAAAGAATATTATTTGTATAATAAACCCTATTGGTATTGATATTAATGCAGCATATACCAAATTCACAAATACTTTTAAAATCTTTCCTCTACTTGATTCTGCTATATTTTCATTATTAAAAATGCTATCAAAAAATACTGAAGAAACAGTTAATATTTTCTCTATGTATTGTTTCACCATAAAATCACCTTCCACTGCTTGTTTATATTTCCTATGCAATGATTAAGAATACTAAAAATATAAAAATCCCAATGAAATTTAATTTCATAGCATTCCCAAACAGTTTATATTTATAAGATGTTATTCTTGAGTTTATAAGAATTTCTTTAGCATAATCTAACTCGATTTTTTTTAAGTACTTAGTTTTTATATTCACTTCCAGGTAATGCTTATAGATATCTCTTAAATATAGTTTAGAACTTTGATACTTGCAGATATCACCATAAAAAATTAGTATTCTATCAACATTTGAATCATCTGCATCCGAAACATCTAATCTATCTTTGTACACGTCAGTATTGGGAAAGAATGATTTTAATGCTATTAATATGGCTATGAAAAATATAATGGTCATAAGTCCTACTAAAAAAATATCTACTTTCAACTTTCCATTAATAATCTCAAATAAATAATCAACTGATTTAAAGAGAAATAACCCATTAGCTCCAATTAATGCTCCATTTTTGGCTTCAGCAAATTGGAGCCATTTATTTGTATTCTCAAAAATATCCTTTAGTATGTCTAATGCATTTTCATATATCTTTTCATCATTTACTGTATTTAAACTAGCCCTTATAATATTCTTTTTACTTGCCATAGTATCTCCCTGTTCTCTTTAACTGCAGTGTTCCCTCATGTCCATGCCTTAAATCTTTCAGTGTCCATTTCTTTGTCTTTAAATATTCTTTATATTGTCTATACAACTTCCATGCACTAGATAAAATTGCAACAGTTCTATCTTTTTGTTTAAGAGCATTTACTTCACCATCAGGGTGATGAGTGCACAAAACTTTTCTATTAGTTTTGGGATGTAGATTTTGATGTCTATGTTTATATGGAACTTTACTCCAATTGATCTTTTCATAAAAATCTTCTACATATATATTATCTTCTGGGTAATCATTGGGATATATTCCTAAGATATAGAGAGAATTTCTCTCTATATCTTTCGGGGTTACACATTCTCGAAGTACCTCTATAGGAATTAAGTTCCCTGCAATAAAGATCTCCTTAGGTCTTGTTGTAGGCAAACATACTATCTGCAGTAGTGGAAAGTACTTTTTTACAATTTGAAAATCTTCCATAACCATCTTATAATACTTATTGAAATCCTTACTCAAAGGGAAATCAGGTATGAATTGTTGATCTACTATCTTGAACTTAGAGTCTGCCATAATCTATCCCCCAAGGATTTACATTTACATTGGATGCTCTGCCAGTAGAACTCTTTAAAACATTTGCACTAAATACCTTACTTGCCTTATTAGCAAGCTCCTCTTTTTGAGTTACCTTTTCTTCATATTCTTCAATTGTTGCAGAAGATTTATAATAACCAGTTGTACTAATAGAGGTAAATAACTCTTGTAAAGCCAGATACTTAGGATCTTCTGTTTCATCTGCCTTATTGTCAATTTCTTCTTTTAAGTGCTTCCAAATTACTACTTTATTAAATTCAGCATATTCATCTTCACACTTATTTGCTCTTTTATAAGAGTCACTTAGTACCATATTGTGTTTATAACCATTTAAACCTAGTCTAGTTGCAATAATTTTGCCTAGAGAACATCCTATACCTATAGATATCTTCTTATTATTCAACTTTTCCTGAACTTCTGTATTATCATTTAGTTCCTGTATCTTACTATTTAATTTAAAGGCTGCCTTTAACATTCTTACAATAGCATCTTCTCCTCCACTAAAATCATTATATACAGCAACAATTCTATCTCCTTGATACTGAACCTTAGTTCCTTCAGTATCATTAATTACACTTCCCATAACATCATATATTTTTTCCATGACGTCTTTTAAATCATCTAGGTTTTGATCATTAATATAAAACAATCGGGTAAAACCCCTGATATCTGCACATATAACCCCACCTTCTTCTATCCTTTTATTCTTACCTTTTAAAGATAATCCATCAAAGGATAATTGCTTAGCACAAGATTCAAAGGTGATGTCACCTAAGTTCAGACTCTTTGACTCATCTTCTACTCTTTTCTTTACATCATCTAGGCGTTCTTCAATTTTTTCCATATACTCTTCATCAAAAATATCTTTATAATGTGCCTTATAAAATCTTTTGCTTCTAATCTTTTCACTAAAACATTCTTTTTCTTCTTCCGTAAGTTCAATAAACTTTTCTTTTAGCTCTGCCGATAGTTCATCTATAAATTTCTTTGTTATGTAAACATAGTCTTTTGGGGCATAGGACTGTATTTTTGCAGAATTATTAGCTACACCACCAATAGTTGTATATTCTACACTATTTATACTATCATCTATGTCATAGTCGAAATAGTCACCATAGTCCATTCCTGCATGTACACTAAAACTAGGATATGAAGCGTACTTTGATAGATTATTGAATATTTTATTATTAAATATAAAACATGCAACAGCTGTTTCTAATATTGTTTCATAAGTCATTTCGGAGTCATCATTTAGTTCAAAAACAATATGTGATCTTCCCCCTGTATACTTCTCAACTTTACCACCACATACTTTAATTAGTTTTGAGTGTCCTACAAAATATGTCTGAAGTCTATGTAATGTTCTTTTCAAGTCATCATCTTTTTCTTCTTCTTGCCTAATAACATCCATCAAATTTTTAATGCTTACATATAGATGAACTCCTTTATTTTTTTCCATATACTCTCATTACCTCCTATATCTATTTATGTTATATAAATCCTTTTATCATAAACTTATACTATATATAGTTGTTTTAGTTTTAACTTACACAATATACAGTACCAACCGCCTTTCCATTTGTCAAGTATTACCATGAAAAATATTCTATTATTTCAAAATATAAAAAATCTTTATAAGTAAAAAATTATAACATCTATCTCTTCCGCTTACCTTAAAATTCTTTAGTTCCGCTTATACCTTAATTAACTAATAAATATATTAATACTTATCATTTTAACTTCCATCTCCATGCTACAATTCTAATACATACTCTATCTGTATTAAGTCGTAATAACTAATTCGCCATGCTTTTTTTCCATCAGTGCGTTTAAACTTTATTATATTTCATTTATATATAATCATTTTTAGAGAATTGGTTTCTGTTCTGTGTGTAAATGCCAATATGAAAATGCATAAATATTACATAATACTTTGTAGTAAAAGTATTATGTAATATTTTCTTGACACTCTTTCCTAAGATCTATAATATTCTTAGCCCTATAAGAAGGACCTACTGTTTTTATTACATGAAAGTGGTGCTACAGTAGCCTATCAAACAAGGCGTTAGCCAGTGTTATATCTCAGAATCCTTATCCATATTTGCTAAACGTTTGATTAGTTGTAATTATTATAGGCACACGCTCATACATTTTAGTTGTTAATTGAAAGAATAAATTTGCTCCTAACTTATCAGTAAGTAAATAGCCAATTGGAATACAAGAATCCAAGATGTTTTTTCAGCTAATAGATAGAAGATATGAGCAAAAAACACTATAATAACAATAACTATTAGTTTTAATGCATATGATGATGTTTTTTTATGATTCTATAATTACAAATGCAATACTTACTAGAATTGTTAATCATGCATATGTAGTTTCTATTAACGGAAATTCTTATAAATTAAAAAGCTATTTAAGTATAGGATATAAAGAAAAAACCGCATTCTTAAATGATTAAAAAGTTACAAATTTTAAGTTTACATTTATATATTTTTTATATATAAAGTTACTATGTAAACTATAATATATCACTAATCTTATTAAAAATGGTGAGCATGTACTTTAATATAAGTGCATACTCACCATTTATTTAAGTTATTTTACTTTAAGAAAACCCCTATTATTTTTATTTCATCAATAGCTATTCTTCATATATTAATGTAACTCCCCTTTAAATTTATAACCTATTCTCCACCCTTACCTAGCGCTGAAGAATCCCCACTTTCAATGACTTCTCCTGTAGCTCTATCTTTAAAGTTCACTATTGTTTTTGCTGTATCAAAAGATTTTCCATTCATAGCTTGATACATATTTCCAGACATATAAAATCCTACTGCTACAAAAGGTTGAAGTCCACCATAGGATGCTTTATCAACCATAATATCAAATTGTGTCAAATCATCATTATATTTTATCTCTGCAAAAGAAGGATAATTTTCTTTATCAGCTAAAGTCTCCTTAATACTGTCGTCTACTGCCTGTTTCATACTTGCTAATAACTCTTTATGAGTTTTCTTATCCATAATGTAGGTTACAGAACCGTCTTCATTGACTTTAACTTCATGTACCCCTTTTGCTTTTGCTTCTGTCTCTATAGTAGTCTTATCACTTCCGTCAAAAAAAGCTGCAGGCAATGTTACTTCTACATCAAACAAATTTTTTTGTGAAGACATCTCTCCCCCGTCGCTTTCTGTTTTCTTTTCTGCCTTATCTCCATGGTCTGAGTCCTTTACACCACAGCCTACCATTGCAATTGCCATTGTAGTTACAAGTAGTAATGCTAAAATTCTCTTCTTCATAGATTTTTACCCCCATATTTAGCTAATTATAGCCTTATTTTTATGTTCTTTAACATAATTTTTATAATAACTATGTAAAAACATTATAATTTTTATATTATACTTAAAATTTTAACATAAATTATATTATATATCATTAATTTTACTTAAAAGTATAAATTCAATACATGAAATTATCTATTAGACCTCTACTGAAGCCCCAACACTCTCTGGTACTTTCCAATCCATCCTAGATTTACATTCCTCACTTCACCATTTCTATTTTTACCTATGATAATTTCCATGATTTCCTTAGGAGCCTCCCCCTCTTCATCTTTATCTTTATCTTTATTTTCAGTGTCATAATAACTTTCTCTGTAAGGAAAGAGCACCATATCTGCATCTTGTTCTATGGAGCCAGATTCTCTTAGGTCTGATAGCATTGGTCTTGGATCATTTCTACTTTCTGCTGCCCTGGAGAGTTGAGCTAATGCTATGACGGTGATTTTTAAGGATTTTGCCATTGCCTTTAGCTCCCTTGATATCTTTGCAACTTCTTGTTCTCTAGATGAGCTTACGCCAACAGATTCTATGAGCTGAAGATAATCTATTATTATCACATCTAAACCTTCCTTTTGTTTTAAAGTCTTTGCCTTTCCTCTTATGGTTGGAAGTGTAGTTGATGTGTCATCTATGAAAATTTTTCTCTTTGAAAGTTCTGAGGCTCCTACCATAAGCTTATTTAAGTGATCTTCTTCTAGATTTCCACTCTGTATATTTTTTAAAGAAATCAAGCATCTAGCAGAAAGCATTCTTTGTACAAGTTGGTTCTTTGGCATTTCTAAGGAGAATAAGCCCACCTTTGCCTCTTTGGAAACATGTTGGGCAAGGTTTAAAGCAAAGGCTGTCTTTCCCATGGAGGGTCTTGCAGCTATAATAACTAATTCTCCAGATTTTAATCCTGAGGTTACTTCATCTAGATCCTTATATCCTGTGGAAATACCTTCAAGGGCCCTTTTATCCAGGTATCTTTTTTCAATGTGACTTATAGTATTCTGGAGAGTATCCATAATGGGCTCCATATCTTCCATGGCTGTACTGCTATAGGCTTTATGAATATTATCCTCTAATCCTTCCACCACCTGATCTATAAGGAACTCCCCCTGACTCTCATCAATGGCTTTTCTGCAAGCTTTTATAACCCTTCTTCTGCTTGCTTTATCTATGATAATTTCACAATAATTTCTTATATTACTTAGGTACACAGCAGAACTAGAAAGCTTAGAAAGGTATGTTATACCGTTGCATTTTTCTAAAACCTCCCTAGATTTTAGTTCCTCGGAAAGGGTTACTAAATCTATATTAATCTCCCTAGCTCTAAGATTTAAAATCCCTCTATAAATCACCTTGTATAATGAACTC
>NZ_DGRF01000037.1:0-101666 GCF_002390995.1 Clostridium sp. UBA4395 | reverse complement strand
GGTACTTTTTCAGTACCCTCCAATTTGCGACTCCCTTTAATTTAAACTTTACTCTATGGATTTTAGTGCATCTATCATATTTATATTTTTTAATTTTATATGCATCATTATCATAACTAATATGGCAAAAAACATTGTAATTAATCCAGAGATTACATAACTGCTCATGTCTACAGTTGGTATCATCATCATATTATCCATTTCTGCTGTACTCACTAAAAATACATATAATATTTTACCCATAACTGACCCTGCAAGTATACCTAATATTGTTAGTATTATGTTTTCTCTAAATATATACATGGCAACTTCATTATCATAAAAGCCTAGTACCTTTATGGTAGATATCTCTCTTATACGTTCAGATACATTTATATTAATTAAATTATATAATACAACAAATGCTAAACTTCCAGAAGCAACTATTATTACTATCATAACTAAGCCTAAATCAGCAGATTCACTTAAGCTTCTTAGCTTTGAAGCAAGGGTAACATTTACTACTTTATCATTGTCCATAAGGGTAGTAGATATTTTATTATCATCTTCTCTATTAGAATTTAACTTTAATAATTGTGCATTATATTTAGGAGCACTTTTAAATATCTCTTTATAATAGGATGGTGATAGATATATATAATGTCCAGCATAATTTTCTACTATGTTATCTACTTTAACCTGATGAGAATTATTATCCGAATCTGTTAAAGTTACATAATCCCCAGCAGATACCCCTAAAACATTTGCCAGCTTTTCATTTATAATTACTCCACTATCTGATAGTTTGTACTCAGTTCCACTTTCTCTATGGTTTAATAAAATATATTTATTTAATTCATCTATATTTTCTGGTACATACATAATAGCACTTTGCTTACTTACACCTTCTTTAATGAAGGTTACTGAATCTTGATGAATATTTAAGCTACTCTCATATCCTTTTAAGTTATTTAAACTACTTTCATATTCCTCATCTTCTTTTTTACTATTATTATCATCAAATACTACCATAGCATCATACTTTAATAATTTCCCAAATTGAATATCCATAACTGAAGAATTTGATTTTTCAAGAGATATCCCTGCAACAAGCATAGCCATACATCCTGATATACCAAGTATTGTCATTAACATCCTTTGCTTATATCTAAAAAGATTTCTAAAGGTAACCTTTTGATTAAAGTTCAGTCTTTTCCATAAAGGTGTAATTCTTTCTAATAATATCTTTTTACCAACCTTTGGAGCTTTTATTCTCATTAAATTAGAAGGATTTTCTCTTAATTCCTCTTTTAATACAATTAATGATGCTCCTACAGTACAAAGTATTGAAGCTACTAAAGATTGAATTATATAGGATGGATAATAGCGTATTTTTACCTTTGGTAATGCAAATGCAGATGAATAAGCTTTACTAATTATATATGGAAGGATACTGCTTCCAACTACAATACCAAGGACACTACCAACAATACTAGCTAATGCTGCATAAACTATGAATTTCCTAGCTATTTCTAAATCCTTATAGCCTAATGCCTTTAGAGTTCCTATTTCCACTCTATTTTCTTCCACCATCCTAGTCATTGTAGTTAAGCATATAAGTGCTGCAACTAGGAAGAAAAACACAGGAAATACTGAAGCTATCTTATCTAAGCTATCAATTGATCCTTTGTAAGTTGCGTAACCAGGATTATCATTTCTATCAAAGAAATAATACTTACTATTATCTAACTCATTTAATTTTTCCTTTTCTTCATCTATCTCTTTTCGCCCATCTGCAAATTTTGCTTTATTCTCCTTGATATCCTTCTCTCCATGAAGAAGTTTTTTCTCTGAAGCTTCAAGTTCCTTCTTAGCCTTATCAAGTTCTAACTGTCTTTGCTTTTTACCTTCCTCAAGTTCTTTTTTACCTTTGATAAGTTCCTCTTTCCCTATGAGTATTTGCTTTTCAGCTGCTTCAAGTTGTATCTTGCCTTCATTAAAACTTTTAACTTTCTCCTCATAGGCAATTATACCTTGTTGATACTGAGTTATTCCAGCTACTAAAGTTTCTACCTTAGACTTATTCTCACTTGCACTTTTACTAGCACCTTCTACTCCTTGTGCCATACTAATCACTAAAGAAACATTAGTTGGGTCTTTTTCTAAACTACTTACTAAACTACCTAATTCATTTAAACCTAAATTAGGATTAGATAAAGCACCTTTCCAATACTGAATTTTTTCCTTTGAAACTTTTTCACCTTCTTTAGTGTTCTTTGCTGTTTCTCTCATATCACTAGAAAGTGCATTGTATGTCCCTATTAAAACTTCTAAATTATATATTTGGTTTTCATACTCTATCGTGCTTTTAGTTGGATCAATGCCTTGTTTTAAAAATCCTTCCTTAGCATTATCAAGTTGAATTTTTCCTGCCTCTAGCTGTTTCTCACCCTGTAAAAATTGCTCTTTTTGTTTATCAAGTTCTTTCTGACCTTTGTCTAACTCTCTTTCACCTTCAATTAATTTCAGTTCACCAGCTTTAATTTCTTGCTGATACTTTTCTGCAAACTCTTCATATTGATTTTTACCATTAATAAGCTTTGCTCTACCTTCATCTAATTCTTTTTCAGCATCTTCAAGTTTTTTTTCACCATCTTCTATTTTTTTATAAGCCTTACTAAGCTCCTTTTCTGCCTCTAATTTTACTTCTTCAATTCTTTCTACCACTCTATTTGAGTATAAACTTTTAAGATACTTATTATTTTCCTCCATCTTATCCTTATACTCATCACTATATGCACCAAGATTAGCTACATTTCTAAATCGTACATATACTTCCGTATACACATCCATGGATATATCTAAGCTATTTAATATTGCAAAATAGTCTACACTTCCTTTTCCAACGGTAGTTGTTCCCCTAGATATATTTTCTATATACATAGGACTTTGTACAAATCCAACAATTTTAAAAGTTTTCTCCTTAAAGTATTCATCTAGCTCTTCATCAGATTCTATGGTATAGGTATCCCCTATGTTTAAATTTTTATCTTCCTTTAAAGCATTTTTATCTAAAGCTATCTCACCACTATTTTCAGGCAATCTCCCTTTTGTAACAATAAATTTATTTATATTACTAAAGTCCTTCTTATTATATTCCATAAACTTAACCACATTATTTATATTAGTTAAATTTACATCTATACTAGATGTTCCAAAGTAATCTAAAATTTCATCCTTATTCTCAAGTAGCTTTAAATCATTTTCATTAAGACCTATACTAGACACTATCTTGCTATCCATTAGATTTTGCTCTCTAAAAAATTCATTTATGGACTCTTTTAAATCTGGCCCACTGGATTTAATTCCAGAGTAAAAAGCAACTCCTAAAAAAATTATAGCGAGTATTGATATAAACCTTGCTTTAGAAGATAATATTTCCCTTATTATTGATTTTTTATATGCTCCATTTTTCATCTTCTACCCTCTACCACTCTATGTCTTCAACTGAAACAGGATTTTTATTCACTTCAACACTTGTAACCTTTGCATCCCTAATTTTTATAACTCTATCTGCAATAGGCCCAAGGGCTGAATTATGGGTTATAACAATTACTGTTGTCCCTGTGTTTTTGCATGTATCCTGTAATGTCTTTAAAATCTGTTTTCCTGTTTTATAGTCAAGGGCTCCAGTTGGCTCATCACATAAAAGCAACTTAGGATTTTTAGCTATAGCCCTTGCTATAGAAACCCTTTGCTGTTCTCCTCCTGATAATTGAGATGGAAAATTGTTTTTTCTATGATCAAGTCCCACTAACTCAAGAGTTTTATCAACATCTAAAGCATCCTTTGAAATTTGTGTAGACAATTCCACGTTTTCCTTTGCAGTTAAGTTTTGAACTAAATTATAAAACTGGAATACAAACCCCACATCATGTCTTCTGTACTTAGTAAGTTGTCTCTTATTAAACTTAGATATATCAACGTTATCAATAATTATTTCACCTTCATCACAAGTATCCATTCCTCCAAGTATATTGAGCACAGTTGTTTTACCTGCACCACTTGGCCCTAGAATAATAGTAAACTCTCCCTTTTCTATAGAAAAATTAATACCATTATTTGCTGCAATGGTAGTTTCTCCAACCTTGTATCTTTTATATTCATCTTTTATCTCTATGTATGACATGTTGCCCTCCCTAATCAATACTACCTTTAAATACTCAATGTCATTAAATAGACACCTTGTTTAGTTAATGCTATAATTCAAGTATAAATAATATATGGATTAGTTACAATAATCACATATTTTCATAGTGTTATTAAATATACATTTTAACGAATTTTGTTTATTTAATAACATATAATTAATAATTGCTTTAATTAATACTAAAAAAGGATGAGTTAAATGGCAGGCGTTAAAGGAAATAGAAGAATTTTATATACTAAAAAAATAATAAAAGAAAGTTTAATTGACTTACTTAAACATAAGAAAATTCATGAAGTTACCGTTACTGATATCTGCAAAAAATCAGATATTAATAGAGGAACTTTTTATACCCATTACAAAGATACCTATGACTTACTTAAATCCTTAGAGGATGAACTATTTAATCAAATCTTAGAATATATCGAAGAAACCCCAGTTGAAGAATACAAAGATGTTTTATTGCTTAAAGCTCTTGAATTAATTCAAGAAAACAAAGAATTATGCCAGATTTTATTCAGTAAACAAATGGAAAACAACATTATGGATCGTATTATTTACGTAGCAAGTAAATCTAAAATTGATAAGCTAGTTAGGGATTCAAAAGTAGATGATAAATTTTTAGATTACTTTATAAAATACTCTGTAGGAGGAGTTGTTTCAGTTGTTCAAACATGGCTAGACAATGATTTAAAGGAATCTCCTAAAGAAATAGTTAACATTATAAATAGTATTATCTCTTTTCGACCTTAATATTATTAATAACTAAACAAAGAAGCTAAAAATCTAGATATAACTTGGTATCTAGATTTTTAGCTTCTTTATTATCTGATTATTTATTTTTTTCTAATTGCTCTTTAACTAATTTCCCAATTTCACTATACTTACTATTTATAAGCCCATAGTTATCTTTAACATGTGGAACCATACATCCACTACAGTCCTTTATTCCGTCTTCAGTAATTTTGAAATTACCACCACATTTATCAGCTAATGCGTAAAGTGGGCAATAACAAAATAGGCAATTAAACTCCTCAGGTTTATTAGTTTTGTGACAAGGGAAATATTCACATTCCTTATTTTGATGAAAAGCATAATGCTTACCTTCCCAATATTTATCTATCATTTTTTCTCCCCCTACCCTTTATCCTTAGTGTAAAGTTTTTTACACTATTTATCTTATACTTTTTATTATACAGTGTGTGATTATAACCGTCAATTTCTAGCATCTATAACCTTTAATATAGAATCAGCTGCTTTCTTTGCACCTCCAGCATTTTTGAAACCGTCTGCTAATTTATTTGCATTTTTCTTATAATCATCATTATTCATAACCTGTAATACTGCATCTTTTAAGGATTTAGGATTATTACCTTTTAAAAAGATCCCAGCTTTCAGATCAGCAACTCGTCTTGCTACCATTCCTTGCTCTTCATGCTGTGGATATAACACCATAGGAACACCATAATACAAGCTTTCATTAACACTATTCATACCACAATGAGTAATAAATACATCTGTATTTTGAAGCACTATAATTTGCTCTACACTATTTCTAACCTTAAAATTATCTGGTATATAGCCTAAGTCTTCAATTACAGTATCTTTTCCAACTGACATAACCACATGAAAATCACAAGTTTCAAAGGCTTTTATACAATTTTTATAAAACTTTTTATTTTTGTTATTTACTGTTCCCAAGGAAATATATATTTTTTTACGCTTTCTTTCCTCATATTCAGCCTTAACATTAGATATTGAAGGACCTATAAAGGAATATTTATCTGAAAAAGTCTCTACCATTGGTTGAAACTCCTTTGAAGTATATACAATAGTATTTGTATCATTATCATTTTGAATTATAGAAATAAAATTCTTAACATTATATCCATGGTTTCGTAAAAGCTCTATTTTCTTATTAATACGACTCATGCCTAAAATCATAGGTATAACTTCCTTAAAGCTTTTCTTCATCATCTTTGCTGTATACTGATTAAATGCAAAGGTTGTTGTAGAACATACATAGGAAATATTCAATTTTTCTGCAAATAGCTTACCCCAAAAACATAAAGAATCTGATACAATACAATCTGGATTAAACCCTTTAAGTTCATTACATACTTTTTCATCTAAAGCTATAGTGGTATCTGCTATCATCTCAATTAAAGCAGCAAAATCCTTCCCAATTTTTTTCTCATCCCCAGGCTTTAATTCTGGAAGATACTCATTACAACTAATAAATTTTGCACCTGCTCCTTCAATCTTTTCTTTAAATTCATCAAAAGAATAATACCATACTTCATGACCTCTATATGATAATTCACGTACTACCTCAATTGTAGGATTCGTATGTCCATGTGCAGGAATGCAAAAAAATAATATCTTACTCATATTATAATCCTCCCCTTTTAACCCCTCTGCTTAAAAGCTATTACTCCTTAGTTACCACACCAATTTGACCTACAAAATTTATAAGGTCACGTTGATGTACAATGGCAATTCCCCTATCTTCATCTCCTAATATTAATAAATTATCACCAGACTTAATATTAAATAGCTCCCTAGCTTTTTTAGGAATAACAATCTGACCACGTTCTCCAACCACAACGGATCCAAAGAAATGTTTTCCCTTAGGTGGTACAACAACACCTGAATCTTCTTCTGAATGATTAACTAAATCATCCATAGTAACGTTATACAATTTTGCAAGAGCAATACAACTATTTATATCTGGAGTTGACTCTCCATTTTCCCATTTAGCAACAGCTTGCCTAGAAACATTAATCTTCTCTGCCACCTCTTCTTGAGTATATTGATTGATTTTCCTTAATCTTTTCAAATTTATATTAATCATATTTATCATACCTTTCATATTTATTATATTTTTCTTACCCTTCAATGTCTATCAACCAGTATTAACATTCATGTATATATTTATATTGAAATTATAACTTCCTTACTCCTAAAAATAGTAGATATACAGAAGAATCAATTGCTAAGAAAAAATTTTATAAGTAACTTATTAATTTAAAAATAGCTACATAAGTTTAAACTTACATAGCTATAGTTATTAATGATTTTATTTATTTTCTAATAATACTTTTGGTTTACTTTTGATTCCCTTTATTCCAAGATTACCATAGATTTCACTAACTGTTCCTGCGGTAATAAATGCATCAATTTGTTCTTTTTTAATAAATTCCATAAGATAAGAAAATTCATTTCGTGTCATTAAACTTTCAATTTCATACTTGCCCTCAGCTTCTAATCCACCTTTAATTGGATATAGTGTTGCTCCACGTTTCATATCTTCTATTATAAATTTACGAATTAACTGATAATCATTAGAGATAACACAAACCCTTTTTCTAGAATTAAATCCTATCATAAAGTGCTCCAATATTAATCCATTGAGATAAGTCCCAATCAATCCTATGATTACCGTTCTTACATCATACACAAAAATTGCGGTACAACAAATAATTGCTCCTGCAATAGTAACTGATGTACCTAAATCAACGTGAAAATATTTGTTTACAATTTTAGCTATAATGTCTAAACCACCTGTTGATGCATTGCGTCTAAATAAAATCGCTTGTGAAAAACTCAAAAGTAACACAAAACATATAAGATCTAGCCACTGATCTTGCATCAATGATTGGCTCATTGGCCATAACTTTTCTAATATGGCAAGGAGCGGTGACAAAATCAAAGCTGAATATACAGTTTTAATGCCAAATTCTTTCCCAATAAGAAAGTAAGATAAAATTAATAAAAATGAATTTATAATAAAAATTAATACCGGCAATGGAATGGATGTAAGTAAATTAATTACTATTGATAAGCCAGTAATAGATCCAACAATTAATTTACTTGGAATCAAAAAGAAATGTACAGCTAATGCTCCAATAAACATACCTAATGTTAATATAGGTATTTCCTTAATAAAAGATTTCACCCTTTCCCCCATTTTATCTCTCCTCAACCTTTAAACTAACCGTTTATTTTCAAATACGATTAGTTTATTATAATATAAATAATAAAATCGTTTACATGATTAATTTTAACATAAATACCTATATTTCAAAATGATAATTTTAAATTTTTCAAGAATTTTTTATTAAACCCATGGTATTTATAGAAATTATTACTTTGGTCTTGGTTGTTATAATGTAGAGTTTCAAATAATATTGTTTGGTAATATAACCCACTTTCCTTATGCACCTGGTCCTAGCTCCACCATCTTTCCCACCTGAGAAAAATAGTCTAAAACATTAATAAAGAAGTGTATGAATTTTACTTAATAATCTACGTTAAATACAATGAAATTTAAAAAATATTAAAGAAATCTAAATAATCTATACTGAACTAAATGAATAGGATATAATATTAGATAGTTAATATATTGAGAGTTTCAAACTTTATGATATAAGCAAAATCTTTATAAAAATTAAGTTATAAGAGTAAATTAGGTAAAAGTGTATTATAAAACTGATGTTATTTTAAGAACATAGGAGGGAAAAATCTAATATGAGAATAGAAGCAACTATAGAAGAATGGAGAGCTTTATATGATGTTGCCATAAAACTTAAGGAATTAAAACCATGGGAGCAACTATGGGATATGGATTTAATAACAATTATGGAAATAGGTAAGAAAGAGCCGTGTATATGTAGTGTTATGGGAAGAAGTGGAGAGTGTTACGCTATTGCTGCTTATGATGGCTTAAAATCAATAAAAGGTTTCTTTGAAACGGCATATAATAATAAAATACCTGGACATCAGTTGATTAGATACCAAAACAACATTATGTGTAATTATGGAAATAGAGATGAATTAACAACAAAAGAACGTAACATCATAAAAGAATTGGGTTTAAAATTTAGAGGTAAAAATAATTGGATATACTTTAGAACCTTTGAAAGTGGTTACATACCATATATGCCAAATAAAGATGAAGTAATAGCATTTACCAAAATGTTAAAACATGTATCCATGGCTATAGAGGAGTTAAATAACGGAATATCAATTGATTTTCAAAATGGAAATACATTAATGCGTAAATTTGATGCTAGAAATAATCAATGGATAAATTTAGAAGAACCCCTCATTATTCCTGATATGGACTATTCAGTGCCAGAAATAAGCGATGAATTATTAATAAGTCGCTTAAGAAAACAAAAGCAGAATAACTCTATATTGGAGTTAGATATAGCTTATTTAAATTCTACTATAAATGATCGAGGATATGATAAACCCCTTATACCTAGACTATGCATGTTAGTTGACGGAATTAATGGTTTTATATTATCACAAGAAATGATTAAACCTGATGATAATGATATTGATATATTGTTTAATACAGTTATAAATTATGTTATCCAAAGAGGACGTCCTAAAAATATATTAGTTAGAGATGCATATATCGCTAGCATAGTAATTGATTTATGCGAAAAAATTAATATAGAGATTATAGAGTCACCAAAACTAAATGCAATTGATGAATTCATTGAATCATTTTATAATTTCGGACTTTAACAAAACATTCCTAATTGGGAGAGTAGATATATTTGTGTAAATACAAATTTACCTACTCTCCCTTTAGGCTATTAGAATTAGTTAGATACTTTAACATTTCTCAAAATTCTAAGGATGTATCAATTAACGTAAAACTACTAAAATCCTCTGGATATAAATTAAATATTTACTTTCTAACTACTTTACCTCTATTTTTCTTATTAATAAAGTACTCTTCTGTAAGCAAATCCTCTCTTACTGAATTTGTAAATATTATATGATTTTTATAACTTTCATTTTTATCTTTTCTTATCCAATAAGTATCTAAGAAACACATACCCTTTGAAGCTAAAAAAACTTCCCACTCATCCCAGTAATCTAAATTATAATACTCTAGATAACAATCCAAATTCATTCTATTATAAGGTATTATTCTGTCAACAATAAATTCTCTGATTATATCTGAAGGAACTTCTCTTACTTTTCTATTGAATAACCCATAAAATTCTGCTAGATAAAGACTCAAATCTTCTATTTCTTGGTTCTTCTTAAAACTATATTTTTCACTTATTAAATCATAAGATATATCTCCTAAGTATGTATCCTCTTTCATTAATTCTACAACTTCTATTTTTGATTTTGGTATAAGCATTCCCTTACCACCTCTATTCTTTCCCTAAGTAGAGCTTTTAATTTTAAAATCACTTACTTAATTTATTCACGTATAATTCCTCTATATTTCACTGTATTAATTGTACTTTATATAAGAGAATTATTCACTTCCTACTTGTACTATTTATATTCTAGCACCACTTTGTAAGAAATATACATAATAAAGTAATTAATAGACACTCCTCTAGCAACTCCCAATATATTTCACAATTATTACTTCAATTTCTAAAACTATAAATCATTTAAAAATATTCTTATCCACACCTCTTGCAATTTTTCAAAGTAATAATCCACAGTTCTCACTTCAGCTGTTAACATTTTTCCTCCATCCATAAGTCTTGCAAATATTTTATTTGTTTTTGCTGGTATATAACCTATCTTTTCACCCTTTACTGTAAATAATTCTATAGCATATTTATCATATACATTATCAGGTTCTCTTTTTAACTTTATTTTATCTCCCTCTAATAAAATAAACCCATCCTTTACATAGTACTTCATTCCTGCTACCCTTACAGATTGAAGATATATAGTATTTTCAAAGGGCAATGTTAGCCCACCTGTTTCTATTATGTTGGCTAATTTCCCTCCACCACTATAGGTTGTTATTGATTTATCCATAACTCTACTCCTTTAATACCTGACAAATACTCTTTTCAACCTGTGTAATCATTATTTCATAGTTATGTATATCATTAGTTATATCTTGCTTTTTCTCTTTAATATACTCATCATCATCTATAAGTTCTTTTATACTTAGAGGGAAGCTATTTTCTTCTTCATCTATAAACTTCTTTAATTCATTAATCTTTTTCTTTAATACCACTATATTTTCTTCTATAGAAGTTACCTTAATATCTTCTTTAATCTCATTATGCTTTACTATTCCCTGAAGAATTATTAATGTGATTAAATCATTATTCTCATAAGCTTCTTTAACCTTAAGCCACAACTCCATCATCTCTTCATTTAAACCTCTATTTACATCGGGATGCAGTATTTTAGCTAAACTCCTAAATATTTCTTTAACCTTTTTTACTTCCTCATTCGTTAATGATGGAAGCCCTAAAAACTCTCTAGAGTTCTTTAAATTATTACGCAGCTCCTCTAGGTTTTTATAAAACTCTGCTAATTCTTCTTCTAAAACTCTTTCTATTTCTTCAATATTTATTTCTTCACCTTTATTTTTACTAATAATTATCAAAGTTAACTTCTTCTTTAACCTTCTATATTTAATTTCATTTTCTAATCTTAAGAATATCAAAGCCCCTAGTTTACACATATAAAGACTCTCTAAATACTCTTTCTCCTTCTTTAAATCTTCCATCTCCTCATACAACTTTAGATACTCTTCATTTAACGTATTTAACTCTTCCTTAAGTTTTTGTATATCCGTTAATGAAACAACTATATCACTCATATTAACCTCTCATTAATATACTTATTTATTTTTATATATTAAATAATTTAAATTATTCCATGTATTAATTATATCATTTTTAATTGGGGTTTGAGATAGTTATAATAACATAGACTTGCTGTAAACCTATAGGTCAAAAGGTTAAAAAATACCTTATAAAAATATAAGTATATTAGACCTAGTAAACTAAAAAAATGCAAATAAAAACCCTACTATCCATAAAGTTAGATAGCAAGGTATTATATCTCTAACTAGCCAGTTTACCTGACATAGCTTTCATCAGGTGAAGTATTCACTCAATCTTCTTTCTTTAACCTTCTCGCCTTTTTTAACTCTTTAAAAATATTAAATAATTGAATAACACCAATAATTATTATTCCTATAGATGTTAAGACAAATATTGCTATGGAAAATAACGCAAAATATCTAACATATGAAAGTTCAGATAATAATGTAATAGCAACAAAAATAAAGAATGCTACCAGTGAAACTATTGCTGTTATTTGCATACTATTAAGAATTATATCCATGTAATCTTTTGAAGGCTTTTCTTTATAGTTTAAGGTCTCCAATTCCTTTGAAATCTCTTTCCAATTCTTTTTAAAATCATTTCTTTCCTTCACATACCAATACCAGTTAATGATAACCCATAAGGTTGTTATTATTGTAAGAATTATTGCAACAGTTGGATCTTTAATTTCTCTTTCTATAAAATATCTAAAGATAAGGTTTAATGGTGGTCCAGAACATATAATTGTGTTCCAAATTGGCAAATACAGTTTTGGCCTTAGAGCTTCCTTTAATTCTCTACCTATTTCTAATTCATCATCATCTTGAATCATTTGCTTTTTAATCTCCTAAATTCATAATTTCTGAAACACATAAGAGCTGTCACAAAACAGATATATTTTGTAATTCTCTTTAAATTATTTCAGCACATTTTACAATAACGACCTGATTCCATTATATAGTATTTGGTTAATTTAGTATATAAATAATATGCATTTCATTGTATAATTTACAGTATATTACTTTAATTATACTCTTAATGCTCTATTACCATAAAGATTATTACTTTATTTAATTTATTTCTGATAATATTGAAAAACCAGTAAATACTATCTATAGAGGTGGTTAAATGACAGAAATAAAAAAAGCCTATATAGCTGGAATAATTGATGGAGAAGGAAGTATTATGTTACAGCGATTTCATACAAATCAATATCCTGCTCCTTGCGTATCAATAGCTTCCACTACCATAGAATTATTAACTTGGCTAAAAGACACCATTGGATATGGAGTAATAATAAAGAAAAAAAATTATAAACCTGAAAAACATAAATTATCTTATTCATTTGTAATTAAACAGAATAATGCTATTAAATTACTAGAAGATATTTACCCTTACTTAATTATAGAATCTAAAAGAAAACGTGCAGAAATGATAATAACACAATATAAAGCCCTTACCCCTAGGAATGGCAGGTATACAGATGAACAGCTTGCTAAAAAAGAGATGTTTTACGAGGAATTCATCAATGTAAAATAGCTACATCAGATTAAGTTGATGTAGCTATTTGTTATTGGTGGTGGTGTAGTGAAGGATTACCTTTAAAATCCACTACTATTACATTTTTATGTAGTCTTATATTAATAAAACCCTGTCTAACCAATTTATCTCTTCAACATTCCTGTTGTAATCCACCAAAACTATTTCTAAATTATCCTCATTAAAAACCTTAAGCTTATTTGCAATTTTATCCTTAAAATAGTCAGTATCTCTCCCATTATTAATATCAATTACTATTATTTTCTTATTATCAATATCAATTAATGTTCGTAATATACCATTAATATGCTCATCATCTTGATTGAATCCAAAACCTACTATACATATTTTATCTGAATTTTTAAAATCATCATACATTTTAACATATTTTTTAGACATTTCTATTGATGTCATAGGTTTCGTCCCACTTTGTGTGAAAATTAAAGGTACTAAAAAATGCTTTTCTTTATCCGTAAGCTCTTCTTTTTTTCCTAATCTATTAACATATGGGTCATACCACATATTTGTTGAACCATTTAAGTAACAAATTTCTTTATTTAATACTTCTTGAATAAATACATTATAATTAGTTGTAGCAATTGTTGTTGTTTCGAATTTATCTAAATTTAAGCCCTCCAACAAATCATGATAATATCCATTTGGTACAATAACAGAAGTATCTCCAAGCTGACTTACTATATACTCTCTAACTGATAATAGAAAAATATTTATCTTACAAAATTTTGCCCATTCATCTTTAGGACAATATAAATAATGCCAATTTGAATCGATTAATGATTTGTAATCTAATACAGATGCATAAATTGTTTCAATTACATTCCTAGAAAAGCTTAATAATAAATCCGCATCTGAATTCAACTCTATCTTTTTATTCTCCATAACATATTCTAAACCTGACAATCCTGTAGACTGTGAATTAAGTTGAATAATATCTCCTATGTCATCTAATAAGTCTATATCATCATCTTTATCCTTAAATATGCCGTCATTAATTTTTCTTGTTAAATTCTCACTTAATGCCCCTATTTGCAATTGAAATATAGCTAATATAATTTTTCTTATTTCATTTTTTGTATTACCTTCAAATACCCCTGGCGTTTTATATAGTTTTAATAAAGAAGAGAAGTAATTACTTTCAAATATTTTATTTCCCTCATTAAAATAATCAATAAATGATATTTTTTGTTTCATATTACAATTTTTTAACGGTGTTCCCAATAAATCAGAAACGATTTCAGAATAACTCTTACTATACTTTCCTATTAATTTTTTTTCTTCACCTTTTGCAATATCATCAAATTCATTTAATTTAGCTATTATTCTATCTCTGTTATGCTCAATAGTATCCCTTATAATCGCTTCAAATACCGTCTTACCAAATGAACTTACACTTTTGTTTTTGTAATTATCGGGAAGCCAATTTGCAGCATAATATGTCGAATCATCTATATCTTCACGCTGCTCTTTAAACAATTCTTTTATTTTAGTAGTGTCTTGTCTAAATATCTCTAATGCAAACTTTCCACCTGAAGGCAATCCATAACCAACTTCTGCTCCTGCTCCAAACAAAAATCCAACTTTCAACTTATCCCCCCCTTATTTTCTAATATATCTATATTTTATCATTTATTGTTATTTTTTTATATATTTATCATTCTTCAAGTTAACCCTTATATAAAAGCTTTGACTATACATTTGTAAGCACAAAAATCTACTAATAAAAATCAAGTATTTTTTAGAAGGTTTTTATGTTTTTATCTATTTAATTTTGAACATGCAAAATAGACTAAACTGATTTTTCCGTTTAGCCTGTTTTTCTTGTATCTTTTAAAGAAGTATTTAAGCAGTATAGATTTCTTTTACTCTTGCATAGTAAACTCGTAAAAACTTATTTGGTGCTGATATTATTCTTGGAGCAAGTGTCTCTCCTACTCCAGGCATTTCTCTTACCACATCATACTCTTTTAATTTTCTCGATAGTTCTCTAATTTGTGGTAAAATAATTTCTAGAGTTCTGTCTATATCTCTAAGAACTCGTACAAATTCTAGTATTAGCATTTTGCTTGATGGAGTAATGGAAGATATGATTGGGATACTTTCTGAAGCTAATGCATAAATTTGTTTTGCTTTTGTTTCATTTTGATGGTATCCCTTTTTCTTTGACCACTTTAGGTAGCTATTGATAAACTGTTTTTCACTCTTTTTTGTTATATTATCAAAATGCCAATATTCTTCTACAAATTCATTTAGTTTATCTCTTTCACGATTTTCCGAATTGTTTTTTAGTAAAGATTTTATTCCAGGCATTGTTTTATCTAGCATATTAGTAAGTGTAAGTTTCTTTCTATTCTCATTTTAATGTAATGGGCATATTGTCTACCAAGCAACTTGAGCTCTGAATATACTTCATCCTTTACTGGATATTCCTATAAGCGAAACCAGTTATCTATTCCATAGTTTACTATCTTTATGGAATCCACTTTATCTGTTTTACCTTTTCTAGGAGTCAAGGATACATATTTTTTTATGATTTATGGGTTAATTACTGACACAAATATTACTTTTTCTTTCAAGTAGCTAAGTAATAAAAATCATCATTTATTACTTCAAAGAAATACTTTACTGAATCTTCATAAGCCATTCTTGATATATCTTCTAAATCACAATTTTCATCTGTATAACAACCATTCTTATCATTCCATTGAAGAAATCTTACTATTTTTATGCGATGTTTGTACACATTTATCACAAACTAATATATCCAAATATTTTATACATCAATATCAGTATTATAATATATATTTATCAATTTATTTATAATACATAATTACTAAGATGCAAAATATTATTACACAATAACAAAGATCTTCTTTTAAAGAACTTTACAGCAAAATTAATATTATAATTGATTAAAATAATTTATTGTATCTTCACTTCCATCAAATGCTCCATTCTCATCTTGCCAAATTACTTTTATATTATTTTCTTCTAAGAAACATATATGTTTATCTGAAATTTTTGATTCAAATATTGCAACTTTTTTACTATCATAATCTGCAAACTTATCCATGGCAAACATTTCATAATAATATAACTGTGCAAAAGCTTTAGTTACTTGTACTCTCTCATCCTTCAACGTTCCATTTAATGTTTTTACCTCTCCTATAATTATAGGACTTGAGCTTTTTACTCCCAAACAATCTATATTCCCCTGCCAAATATCAAATTCTTTATTTCTTAATAATAATTTAAATCTATCCAATACTACCTCGTGTCTATCTTTTCTTAATTTAATTTTTTCTTCCGCAATTGACCAATCTACTAATGTCTTATCATTATCATTGTCATTATCATTACTATCTAATTGATAATCTTGTTGTTGATTTTCATCAGCTTTTAAATCTCTAGATAAAAAGAATCTTAATTTTCCTAAAGTTCTATCATCTATTTCAGACTCTTCTTCCTCATGTTCATATAATGTATAACCATCAACATCGTTTTCTTCCTCTTCAACTTCTGAGTAACTTATATTATTTACCACTTTTAAATTTCTAATTACATCCTTATATAAATTAAAAATCTCTTCAAATAAATAATACTCATCTTCTTGCTTATATACTATATTCATATTCTTAAAAAAATTAATTATTTTATTATTTTTACCATATTTTCTATCAAAATTATCACTTTTAATTAAACTTATCATTTCTTCTATAGAATTTTTTCCTCGTCTTCTTTCAATTTCTTCTATAGCATCATTATACGTAAAGTTCCCTTTATCCATCAAATATAAAATAATTGCATATTCAAATGTAGTAACTCCCTTTAAATCTATTATTGACTTTAAAAATACATTCGGAGCTTCTACATCTGAGTCTGTACCACTAATTCCATTATTATTTCTTCCAAATGAATCATTTATTAGTGATTCAAATATTATTTCTATTTTATTTTTTTCATTTGCAACTCTATATCTTCTTCCCCTTTCAGTAATATATAGATTTGCTGGTCTGCCAACAAGTGTTGCTAATCCTAAATATCTAGCCATTTCAGTTTTTCTCATTGCTGCATTCTTATTTGTAACATTTTCCAATAAAGAGTCTTTCATTAGCTCATCAGCTAAATCCCCTTGATTAATTGGTTCTTTGATTTCTAATAATCTTAATACTAAATTAATCATTTCTGGATTTGAATCTATACTCGGAACTACTAATCCCATAAAAAAACCCCCTTATTAATATAACTAATAAGGGAATTATATCATATAATAGCAAATCTATCCTATAGTTTATCTATTAAATTTTTAACAATTTTTTTTATTAATAAAGGTGGAATTCCTTCTCCTATAACATTTCTAATCAATCTTTCATTTGACCATTCAGGTATATTCCAGTCTAATGGTAATGATGTAACTATCAATAATTCATATATTGTTAATACCCTTGGGTCAGAAAAAACCCTTCCTGCTTCTGTGCCATTATTACATATTTCTCTTCCAGGATGAACACAAACTGATGATGATATAACTCCATTATTTTGAGTTATTGTATTTGCTGGTTTATTCCAAGAAAATCTTTTATAAGTACTAATTCTACCTGTAATAGTTGTACCATCTGTTTTTTGAGGATAATATATCTTATTTTCAAATGCTGTCTTTCCACTTGGAGTATGCATCATCCATTCAATATGATGCCAAGAATGAATAGGTGGATAATTCCATTTAGATATTGCTAATGCTCTTTTTCTTTTTTCTTCATATTCCGGAAACCTCCATCTTTCTTTTTCTTCTCTGACTAATGGGTCTATAGAAGGTAAATATCCAATGGCTTCCTCTAAAGTGACCACTGGCAACTCCGGCTCTGGATGCTCCCATCTGATATTTGTATCTTTTCTAGACAATAAAAATATAGAACGCTCTCTACTTTGAGGGACTTTATAAAAACATGCATTTACAACACTATCTT
The DNA here is from genome assembly GCF_002390995.1 of Clostridium sp. UBA4395. Taxonomy (NCBI): domain Bacteria; kingdom Bacillati; phylum Bacillota; class Clostridia; order Eubacteriales; family Clostridiaceae; genus Clostridium; species Clostridium sp. UBA4395. The sequence goes on along the minus strand of NZ_DGRF01000037.1, from coordinate 83,337 downwards.
TATTAATATAATAATCTTCACTTAACTCTTTTCTAATATAATCAGGAATTAATATTCTTTCTCCATTATAATTAATTTTGGTTTTTAATTGTCTTGGAACATTTTCTAACAAAATAAATTTTGGTTTTACCTCTTTAATCACTTCTATTGCATATGATACTAATTGATTTCTTAAATCATGTGGGTCTTGCTTACCATGTTTACTCATTCCTTGGCAAGGAGGCGTTGCTATAATAAAATCAATATTATTTTCTTTTGCCTTTGTAATTATTTGACTTCTTATTTCATAATTTTTTATATCTCCAATTATTACTTCGCAATTAGGATATAAGTGCTTATAAAACTTTGCCCTTTCAGTTTCTATTTCATTAGCAATGCAAATATCTACTCCTATCTCCTCTAAATATGCTTCAGCAACTCCAACATTTGAAAACAGCGATAGCCCTTTTAATCTTACTCCACTCATTTTATTCTCCTAGTTCATTTAATTCTTTAAGTAGTTCAATAAATATTTTTTTTACTAATAATGGTGGTATTCCTTCTCCAATACTATGTCTTATCAAGCTTTCATCAGCCCATTCTGGTATATTCCAATCTATCGGTAAAGACATCACTATCATTAATTCCAATATTGTCAAAACTCTTGGATTTGAATAAATTTTATGTCCATTTTTATCCTCTTCAATATATTCTCCTGGATGTACATTATCGTAAGAACATATTGCTCCATTATATGTTGTTATTGTATATGCTGGCTTATCCCACCATTGTCTTCTATAGGTATTATCATGTCCTGATATACGTTCACCATTTGCTTTTTTAGGATAATATATATCATTTTCAAATGCAGATTTTCCTTCACTTGTATGTCTCATAATAATAACATGTCTTTCTTTATGAATAGGCGGTCTATGCCATTTTGATATACTTTCTCCTATAGCTTTCTTTTTATAAAAATCTGGGAATATGTCTAATAATTTTTTTTCATCTTTCTTATATTCCTGTATCATTGGGTCTATGTCTGGTAAATACCCTATTGCATCTCTTAATGTAACAATTTCATCCTCTTTTTTTGGAAAATTCCATTTTATACTTGTATCCTTTCTTACCATTAAAAATATGGAACGTTCCCTGCTTTGTGGAATCTTATGTTCAATGCATCTAACTACTCTATCATTTATATTGTAAAGACCATCTAATTCTTCCTTTATATATTCAGGTATTAAAATTTCTTTATCGTTATATCTTATCTTAGTTTTTAATTGTTGAGGTACATTCTCTACTAAAACAAATTTAGGTTTTAAGTCCTTTATAGCATTTATTGCATAGGTAACGAGTTTATTCCGTTTATCTTTAGGGTCTTGTTTACCTGCTGTACTCATTCCTTGGCAAGGTGGTGTTGCTATAATAAAATTAACCCCGGCTTCTTTAGATTTATTTATAATTTCTTTATATATATTTTCATCTGTAATATCTCCTACTATCATTTCTGTATTTGGATATACATGTTTATAAAATTTTGCTCTTTTTTCTACTAATTCATTTGCAATTGCTACTTCAATTTGTAATTCATCTAAATATGCTTCTGCAACTCCTATATTAGAAAATAATGATAACCCTATCAACTTTTCCATTTTTATCCCTCTTCTTTTAATAATTTTTTAAATTAACCTTATTCTTAGATATTATATCATAATGTATCACTGATTATAATCGTAAATATTTTCATAATATATACAATTAAATTAAAAACTATACTTAAAATATTATATATTTTTTAAGTATAGTTTCTCCAACTTCAGTAAAAACATCCACTACTTATGGTACGACTCCTTATTATTAATTCTAAAAAACAGATAACCCTCGACAACACATTTCTGTATTGTCGAGGGTTTCATGGTGGAGGCGAGGGGACATATACTTCCTACATCTCTGCAGGTACTGACTATATTTTCCTCCTCTTCCAATATTCTCTTTTAAAGTTGAATACTGTATAGGACTCTTGGCGTATTATAGAAGCATAGTTTAGTTTCACATCTTCTATCCTAGTATTCCATAGATTACTCCTTAGGAACCTATAAGTCGATACACGGCTGTTGAATTTCTTCACATACCACTCGGTATTGCCGTCAGCGTTATCTGTTACGGTTTCACCGATAAAGCCAAGTTTTCACTTAGAAATTACTCTCTAAGGCGACTCTTTTGAATCGAACCCCTGTCCGAAAGCCATTCCACATAAGCATCTCCGAGTGCAGTCTCTATTTTAACATTCCCTCTATAGAACCCCTAGAGACCGGGTTTCTACTTCAGTAGCTTCATAAATTCCGTTCCATGGTCAAAGCTTTCCATGGCTCGGTTCCCCACTAATCGGCGCCCTATCCTAAGCCGTGGGACTCAAAGGTAGGACGAGCGGCTATATTAAGCTGCTAATGCAAAATTGTCTTCTGCGTTTATCTTTAATCCCATAGTTTTTTAAAGCGGGCCCATGAGTTCCCTCTACTCGCTTCCTATATGTCACGTACCCCCGTCGAAACCAGTACGCCCCCATGTTAGGTAGTGGTAATTATTAGTGATTACCACGTATATTCATTATAAACAATATCAATCCTTATAGCAAGTAAAGTTTTGTAAAAAATTTTATAGTGTTTATGTACATATTTCCTTTAGATTCTACATATGGTATTTGGCAAATCTATATATGTAAAAAAAGTACCACTTTTAATGATACTTTCACACTAAATATAAGTTTATTTTATCCTATATAGGTAGCTCAAACTATTTTATATAAGACATGTCGCTTAGTCTCTTTATGATATGTTTTCCATTGTCATCTTCTATAAAATAAGAAACTCCACCTGCAAATCCAAATAAATCACAGTTATTAAGGTCATCTGGTTTAAGTCCTAACCACATAGCGTTGAAAATACTTAATGTGTCCCCATGGGAAACAATAATTATATTCTCATTCTCACTGCTCATTATGTCATTGTAGAAAGGTTCTAGGCGATTCCAAGTTTCTCTTCTAGATTCAGCATTTGGTACACATCTATCATCAATTGTCTTTTCCCATGCTGTTTGATTTTCTCTAAGCCACTGTACACTTTTGCCTACAGCAGAACCAAGGTTACGTTCCCTTAGAGCTTCATTGATGATGGGTTCTAAGCTTAAATGCTTTCCCACAATTTCAGCAGTCTGTTTTGCTCTTTTTAAGTCTGAAGAATACATAACATAGACATTATCTTTTGAAAGTTCTTCCTTAAGCTTTATCCCAATGTTATTTGCTTGTTCTTTTCCTAGGTTAGTTAAATCCCAATCTGTCCATGAACCAATCATTCCATTGGTGTGATGCACTGATTGAGTATGTTGAATGGTAATTATTCTTTTCATCCCTTACCCCTCCCCCTATTTAAACTTCCCATACTTCATAGCAAAATCCTATTCTATAGAATATTATCTGTATTTTTCTTTCATTTGTCGGTCTATGTCTCTCTTAGCTGCTTTTTCTAGCATTACATCTCTCTTATCGTAATCTTTTTTACCTCTACATACTCCAATGTTCACTTTTACTTTACCGTCTTTAAGATATAAGCTAAGTGGTATTAGAGTGTACCCCTTTTGAGCCGTGAATCCTAAAAGTTTATCTATTTCTCCTTTGTGAAGAAGTAGCTTTCTTACTCTTAGTGGATCTTTGTTAAATATGTTTCCTTGCTCATAAGGGCTTATGTGCATATTTTTTACGAATACTTCTCCATTGTATACATCTGCATAGCTATCTCTAAGGTTTGCTTTTCCAGCTCTTATAGATTTAACTTCTGTTCCTACAAGTACTATTCCTGCTTCCATAGCTTCTTCTATGAAGTAATCGTGTCTTGCTTTTCTATTTTCTACTAAAGTTTTAGTTCCTAATTTCTTTGCCATGTTTTCACCTACTTTTATGATTAATATATAATTTTCTCATTATACATGTGATTTTACTAAATTTAAAATGTATTGTATAGTATAACCTATTTTTATTATAACCTAAATTATAAATATTGTAATTATTAACCTTGAAATATATAAATTTTAACTATTTAAAAAGTTTATATTTTAAGTATAATATATAATTTTAAAATATGGAGTTTTTTCCTAAATTTTCTTTAACCATTGACTTATCTACAATATAATATAGTTATATTACATTATAATTGTAGGTTAATATTAATAATCCATATTACATATTTAATATAGCCATATAATTTTGAAAAGGTGAGGTTATTTATGAATGAAAAAAATTATTTACAACTAGGTACTGTTTTTATTATATCAAGTGGATTAATATATACCATTGAAAGATTAATTTCATATTTACATTGGTACTTGTGGGTTGGCCAAGACATCATGGACATACCCATACCTGGAATAAATATATTTATTTATATATTTGCTCTTATAGGAATTTTCTTCTATATATTAGGTTTTAGAGAAAAACAAAAAAATAAATAAAATATCACTATATATTTCTGTGATAACTTATAATAATTCAATTTCACTAATTACCATGTTTTTATGTTTTTATCCGATGACTACCAGCTCTAATACCTTGATATAACTGCATCTAAGCTTCCTAGAGAACAGTTACATTTTAACTATTTAAAATTTTAAAAATATATATAGGAAACTTTTTAAATAGCTCTATTTTTATATAGGAAACTATTTACCTATATAACTATGTTTATATATAACTATATAACTAGGTAACTATTTAACTAGTTGTTGGCACTGTGGGGGTTTCAGGGATTTCTTCATAAATTGCTTTCTCCCCTTGGTCGCAAGGAAACTCCTTTTCACTTCGTTCAAATGAGTAAGTTCTACTTAACCAAATCAAAGATTTGGAGTAGAACTTAGAAGAGCTGTCTCACGGTAGAATTTTTTTAAACTCTACTTTGAGACAGCTCTTCCAAGTTGATTTGATTTGATTTGATGAATTATAAGGATATTTTTTAAATCTGCTGTACCTTAGTTCAACAGAATTAATAACATAATATAAGAAACCCCACTTTTTAGTGGAGTTTCTTCCACTAACTAAAATTAATTATTGTCTCTCTCTATTGCAATTAAACCCCTATTTACCATGTTCCAATGACAAATTAAAGATTTATTTTCTCGCTTTGCTCGAGAGGAAACTCCTTCTCACTTCGTTCCAATGAGTAAGTTCCACTGGCCAAATCAAAGATTTCTTTTTCTCCCTTTGGTCGCAAGGAAACTCCTTCTCACTTTGTTCCAATGAGTAAGTTCCACTGGCCAAATCAAAGATTTGGAGTGTCACTTATAATTCTACTTTGTTACCGTAGTAAGTGCATTCAAATAGTCTTTCCATGGTTTTGTCGTCTATTTCTCTTGGGTTTGAGCCTGTGCATGCATCAAGTACTGCATTGTGAGCTATGAACTCAAGATTTGCTTTGAAGTCTTCTTCGGTAACACCGTATTCCTTCATTGAATGAGGAATACTTAGTTTTGTATTTAAGTCATTGATCATTTCTATTAATGAATCAGTTAATTCTGAATCTGTATTTCCATTTAATTTTAACATTCTAGCTATGTCTGCATATCTATCTTCACATTTAGTTCTGTTGTACTGAATTACATATGGAAGGAAGATTGCATTTGCACATCCATGAGGAATGTGGAATACTGCTCCTGTTTTATGAGCCATGGAGTGAACTATTCCTAGTAGTGCATTTGAGAATGCCATTCCTGCAAGGCATTGAGCCTCGTGCATTAAGTTTCTTGATTTTTCACATCCATTATAAGAATCTATTAAGTGTTCTTTTACCATTTCAATTGCTTTTAATGCTAATGGATCTGAAAAGTTTGATCTTAGTGATGCTGTGTATGCTTCTATAGCATGAGTTAGAGCATCCATTCCAGTATGAGCAACTAGAGTCTTAGGCATTGTTTGTGCAAGTGCTGGGTCTATTATTGCTATATCTGGTGTTATATTGAAATCAGCTAATGGATATTTAATTTTAGCTTTGTAATCAGTAATTACAGAGAATGCTGTAACTTCTGTAGCTGTACCACTAGTTGATGGTATTGCAACGAATTTTGCTTTTTGTCTTAATTCTGGTAGTCCAAATGGAATAACTGCTTGTTCAAAAGTAAATTCTGGATATTCGTAGAATATCCACATTGCTTTTGCTGCATCTATTGGAGATCCTCCACCTATAGAAACTATCCAATCTGGCTCAAAGCTTCTCATAGCTTCTGCACCTTTCATAACTGTTTCTACTGATGGGTCTGGTTCTACCCCTTCAAATAATTCAACTTCCATACCTGCTTCTTTTAGGTAGTCTTCAACCTTTTGCAAAAATCCGAATCTCTTCATAGATCCGCCACCAACAACTACGAAAGCTCTCTTCCCTTTTAAAGTTTTCAGAGTTTCTAACGCTCCTTCTCCATGATATATATCTCTTGGTAATGTAAAACGTGCCATAATATGAACCTCCCTAATATAAACTTTAAATTTTGTTATTTATTTAACATTTATAATTTTAGTATACCACCTTTTTCTAAAAATACTAGTACTTTGTTAAAAATTTATCTGATTTGTTTAACTTTTTAACAATCTTTTTTTGATTTTTACGCTCTACCATGTAAAATTATCCTATATTTTTATTTCTTTCCCTTAATTTATAGCAAATTACATAAAAAAGAAGAGATAAAATCATATTTAATTTAATAAACAAAATTTTATCTCTTCTTATATAATGTTAAATTTTTATCCTTATAGTTTTCTTCTTAACTATATTTTACTCTCCGAAAATTAAATCATCGATGTCTAGGGACATTTCTTCTTCCTCTTCTTCTACTTGTGGTTTAACTATTTCAAAGTAAATGTCGTGGGCATCTATGTCAACCTTAGAGCAAACTACCTTAACTTCATCTCCTAGTCTGTAGATATTCTTAGTTCTCTCACCAACTAAAGCTAGATGCTTTTCATCATAGATATAGTAGTCATCATGAAGCTCACTAATATGAACTAAACCTTCTATGGTGTTAGGAAGTTCAACGAACATACCAAAGCTAGTTACAGAGGATATGATTCCTTCGAATTCTTCTCCAATCTTATCCATCATGTATTCAGCTTTCTTTAAGTCATCTACTTCACGTTCTGCATCCACAGCCATTCTTTCTGTGTCAGAGGATTGTTTTGAAGCATCTATTACAAAGGTTCTTAATCTCTTCTCTCTCTTAGAATTTAATCCTTCGTTTATCATTTCCTTTATAATTCTATGAATTACTAGGTCAGGATATCTTCTTATTGGAGATGTGAAGTGACAATAGTATTTAGCAGCAAGACCAAAGTGTCCTACACATACTTGGGAATATTTTGCCTTCATCATAGATCTTAAAAGTAAGGTACTAACTACCGTTTCTTCCTTCTTTCCTTTAACCTTTTCTAGAATCCTTTGAAGCTCCCTTGGATGAATTTCATCTTCTTTAAATCTTACATGATATCCTAGGTTATATACGAATTCGCTAAAGTGTAACAACTTCTCCATATCTGGGTCTTCGTGAACTCTATAAACAAATGGTGCATTAAGCCAGAAGAAGTGTTCTGCTACAGTTTCATTACAGATTAACATAAATTCTTCTATTATTCTATTTGCAACGGCTCTTTCACGAGGTAGGATATCTATTGGTTTACCAGTGTCATCTAGGATTATTCTACATTCTTCAAAATCAAAGTCTATAGCACCTCTTGATAATCTCTTTTTATTTAAGAGTTCAAATAATTTACCCATGTTCTTAAAGTCTTCATGAAGATGTTTAAACTTTTCTATAGTTTCAGCATCTTCATCTCTAAGAATCTTAGTTACATCAGTGTAGGTCATTCTTTCATTAGTTTTTATTACACTTTCAAAGATATCATGATCTACTACTTTTCCTGTAGGATCAATTTCCATAAAACAGCTAAGAGCAAGTCTATCCACCTTTGGATTTAAGCTACATACTCCATTTGATAGTTTTCTAGGTAACATTGGAATAACTCTATCAATTAAGTATACAGATGTACCTCTTTTAAAGGCTTCCTTATCAAGGACATTATTTTCTCTTACATAGTGTGATACGTCTGCAATATGAACTCCTAGCTTGAAGTTTCCATTTTTTAGAACTTCTATTGAAACAGCATCATCTAGGTCCTTTGCATCTTCTCCATCTATGGTAACCATAGTCACATCTCTAAGATCTCTTCTTCTGTCTATTTCACTTTGAGGAACCATATCTTCTATTCTTTCTGCATATTCCTCTACCTGTAATGGGAATTCTTCAGGAAGATTGTGCTTTCTAATTATAGTTAGGATATCTATTCCCTTATCTCCCTTTTCTCCTAGGATTTCAATGATCTTTCCTTCTGGATTTCTTCTTTTCTCTGGCCAGCTAGTGATTTCTACCACTACTATTTGACCTGATTTTGCTCCATTTCTATCATTTTTAGAAATGAATACGTCTTGACCTATCTTTTTATCATCTGGTACAACGAATCCAAAGTTTTTACTATCTTCATAGGTTCCAACTAGTTTTTTATTCTTTCTTTCAACAATTCTGATAATTTCCCCTTCAGATTTCTTACCGTTGTTTTCATCTTTTAATACTTTAACTAATACCACGTCATTGTTCATGGCACTATTTACATTACTGGCAGGGATAAATATATCTGGTCTATCTTCTTCTACAATTACAAAACCAAAACCCTTTTGGTGAGCAGCAAAAACCCCTTTAAGTATACCCATTCTCTCTGGAATTCCATATAGTTCTGCTCTATTTTTTATTATTTCTCCATCTTTCTCCATTTCATTTAATAGGTTTGAAAAATCTTTAGATTCTTTTTTACCTATACCAAATATTTTAGACAACTCTTTTAAACTCATTGGTTTATAAGCTTTTTCTTTCATAAAGCTTATAAGTACTTCTCTTATATTCATAATGCACTTCCTTTCAAACTTTTCTCATCTTTACGTAATATATCTTCTTAATACATATTATTTATTCTTTTATAATTAGTATACCTATTTACTATTATTGCTCTATTAAATCAATGTTATGTGTTTTTTACATTAGATATTTACATATTATATATAGTTTACAGTATATGCTATATAATTTCTATATTTATCCGATAACTACCAGCTCTAATACTCCCATTTTTTTAAAATTGGAGTTAAGAGCTGCTACGTTCCTGGATAACGATTTCCCCTAAAGGACAACGACTTCTAAGTATCAAATAAATTTATACTAAGAATTCTGTTAGTACGCTTCAAAGAAGCTAAGAACTCTGTTTAACTTCTTAAACATATGTTTTCCAAAAATAAGTTTTATTACAAGAAAAAACCCATCGGGGGTAACCAATGGGTTTTTTCCTTGCAATAATATACAATTATATTCGACATAAAATAACTTGTATAACCCTTGGGGTTAGGTTATACGTATAAATAAAAAGGGGTTATTTATTCTATTTATATATATATTATATATATAATTTTATAAATTTTCAAGTAAATTTATAATAAAAAATATAAACTAATTGTTAATATTTATACCTTATCTATATTTTTTGTATATTTTCTACACATTACACCAAATTACCTTTTATATTCAATTTAATGTATATACAGTTAATAAATCCCTATAAGTTATTTAATACTTCAATTTCTTCTTTAGTAAGCTCCCTATATTCGCCTTCTTCTAAGGTTTCATCCAGTTCCATAGGACCAAATTTAACTCTTTTTAGATATACAACAGACTTATCTAAAGCTTCAAACATTCTTTTAACTTGATGGAACTTACCTTCCTGTATTGTAACTAAAACTTCAGAACCATCTTCTGTAGAAGAAATAATTTCTAACTTTCCTGGCATACACTTATAACCATCATCTATGACAATACCTTTTCTAAAACTTTCAATATCCTTTTCATTTACTGGCTTATCTATTTCTGCATAATAAACCTTATCTACATGGTTTTTAGGAGCGATTAACTTATGATTTAAAGCTCCATCATTAGTAAGCAATAAGAATCCTACAGTGTCCTTATCTAATCTTCCCACTGGAAATGGCTCAAAAACTTGATATTCTGGATCTAATAAATCTATAACAGTCTCATCATAATTATCAAAGGTTGCACTTACAACTCCTGCTGGCTTATTTAAAAGTAGGTAAACATACTTTCTATACATTACCATTTCTCCATTTACTTCAATAACTGCTGTCTCTGGATCAACCTTAGTTGAACTGTCCTTTATAACCTCTCCATCAACAACAACCTCTCCATTTTTACAACTAACCTTAACTTCCTTACGACTTCCATAGCCTAAATTCCCTAAAATTTTATCTAAACGTTCCATATCATACCATCCTTTATTTATATCAACTAATATTAGTATTAGCCAAAGTCCATTTTAACATTACTTTAAAAATAAATCTAATATTTTAAACTACTTATAGGATATAATAAAGGCTGTTTCATTGAAACAGCCTTGTTATTATATTAAATTATTTATCTTCGCTAAATAATTTTTTGTTTCTGATGGTAGTTTGTAAAAATCACTGGAGTTACTTATTCCTCTGGATGCCATATTTCCTGGTCCAAAGTTATATGCTGCTAGTGCCATGTTTAGGTCATAATTATAGGTTTTAAGATAATCTTTTATGTGTCTTGTACCTGCATCAATATTTTGCTCTATGCTAAAAGGATCATTAACTCCATAGTGCTCTATGTTGCAAGGCATTAATTGCATTAATCCTTTAGCTCCCGCAGGCGATACTGCATTAGGATTAAAGTTTGATTCTGTTTTAATTATAGCTCTTATTAAATTCTCATTAACTCCATATTTTGTTGAAGCATCAGCTATGGCTTTTTCAATTCTTTCAGAGTCAGTACCTGTAGCACTTACCACTGTGGATGGAGTTACTCCTCCTATAGCTCTTACAATAACATTGCTTATATCATTTATACCATTAGAGGTACTATTATAAGCTCTATTATTTTGATCTATTCCCTGCTGAGTTTGTCTCTCTTTTTCACCCATGGCCTTTAGTAAAGATGCCATGATTAAACTAAATCCACTAGTGCTTGAAGAAGTGTTGCTGTCTGAACCTCCACCAAAGCTTCCTGACATTAAACCTAGGCTCATTAGTCCAGTAAGGGCATCACTGCCAGTACCAGAACTTAAGGTATCATTTAGAATACCTAGTCCATTAACATATTGATTTTGAGTAATTCCATTGTTTACTGAACCTATACTACTATTAGTATTTCCATTTGTAGCTATGCTGTTTATATAGTTATTTATTCCTCCATAAACACTACCCACATCGTAACTCATTACTTCATCTCCCTTGTTTCTTTATACCTTATTAGGCATCTTTCACTTATTTATTTTTTTATTTATTTAAGACGCCTTATTCCTTACACTGAATTTCATAAATGGAGTAGTCATCATAGGCACTCTTAGAGTAACAGCTTTTACATAATGCCAATATCTTATAAAACCCTTTATAGAAAGGCATAAAGGTATAATAATTTTTCTTACTATACTTTTGTATTAGCTTCCATTCTCCCTTTTCCATTAAATAAAATTCATATAAATTATCTTTTCCACCGTCACATTCCACATAGAAGTTAACATCTTCATTGCACCTTATTACTTCTTTATCTAAGGTTATTTTGCAGTTAGTTACTGGAACTCCTTGTAATACGTCTAAAATTAATTCCTTTTTACAATCATACTCTTTAGTACTAAATACATTTTTACAATATATTTTTACCGTATATACTCCTGCACATTTCGGAATTAGTTTAAACTTCTTATCATTACTAAATTCCGTAGTTTCAACTTCTCTGCCATTGATTTCAACCTTATATTTAGTTAAAGTATTGCTAGTGTTTTCTGTTATTACCTCTAAGACTATTTCATCACCTATAAGATACATATACTTCTTTTCTGTAAGAATATAATCTATCTTAGCTGGTATATATTCTTTACAATCTATATATATCACTGAATGTACATCGTAGTCTCTCTTAGATTTTAGATGTTTTACTTTAACTTCTATTTCATATTTTCCTACACTAGTAGGAGTGAACTTAAAATTATCTTCTTCGTTATATTCTATGAATTGGACTTCCTTACCTTCTTTTTTAACAATAAATTCATATAATAAATTTCTTGAGCCAGTGGCTTCAACATTTACCTTAACTGGTTCATTTATAAGGACTTGCTTGTCCTTATTTAGCTTTATTTCTTTTATATATACATTTTGTGCACAATCTTCATCTATAACAAAGTCCATAATTGCCTTCTCTTCATAATCGTCCTTATAGGTACTATCCTTTACAAGAACTTCAACTCTATATAAGCCACTTTTTTCTGGAATCCATTTATAACTGTTGTTAGTAGTAAAATTTGAACTACTATGATAATTTCCATCTACTACAAACTTATAGAGCAATTTATCTCCACCAGAGCATATTGCCTTAAACTCTATAGGTGTTTTTTCAAGCTGTGGTGAGCTTAAATCAGAAGTGAAATTAAGAATTTTTATAGGTTTATATTTATCTACAGTATAGTGTATTATCCCCCTATCATCAAAATTCTCGTGGGAATACATATCCTTCACTAAACATAAAAGCTTATACTTACCTGGTAGTATTTCTGTGAAGCTCACTAGTCTCTTACTTGAAAAGTCTTGCATTACATGCATGTTTCCATATTCATCAATCTTCATAAATTTGTATAACACAACTCTATTTTCATCAAAGCGTGCATCAATTTCAAAGGTTAATTCATTACCTACTATCAGCTCTTCTGTCAAGCACTGTATATTGTTAATTCTTATTTCATCCATGGGTAATACCTTAAAGGTTGCATTTTTAAAGTCATCAAATTGATGGTCTGAACCCTCTTCTTTACTCTCTATAAGAATCTCAATATCCCCTTCACGGTTTGGGGTGAAACTTAAACTAGTATCCATGGAATAGTCTCTTATTAAATTCCATTTACAATCTTCTTTTATCCAATACTTACACAGGATAGGTAATTTGTTAGGTACAATATCAATTTCTATCTTTTCCCCTAACTTTATTTCATTATTACTAATTATAATATCTTTTATTAGTTTTTCTTCTACAGAGCCTATGATAAAGTCCATTCTAGATGTAAATTCAATGGGTTTTTTCCCATGTCTTTTTTTAGATTGTACCATTATCATGTATTTGCCATCTTCCTTAGGTGTCCAATAGGTAAAATCCTCCTCATGGAAATCTCTAATGGTTTCCCAACCTCCATCACAGTTTATTATAAATTTATATAATAAATCATCTGACATTTTATTTTCTATATATATCTTAATTTCAGTCCCCTTCTCCTGTGGACTTGATAGGCTTGTACCAATAATCATTTCATTCATACATATTCCCCCTAGAATGTACATATACATCCCTAATTGATTAAATTGTTATAATATTCTTACATAAGCATAGCTATATTATACTACACTTACATATTATGTAACAACCTATGGGGGTCTTTATTTGCGATAATTCATTAGACAAAATCCTTGTAAAAAAACACTTGTAAATTATATTTCTACAAGTGTTTTCTTAATTTATGTTTTTCTATTCTTCTCTTAGACTTCTTTCTACAAGCTTTATTAAATTATCTCTAAGGCTTATATTATCGTCTTCATTTCTTTTCTTATGCTTTCCTGTCTTTCCTCCACCACGTCTTACCTTGGCACTTATATGTCTTTCAAAGAGTAATTTATCTATATTGTTCTCTGAAAATATATATCCCCTTGGACTTATGGCATAGGATTTTTTACCAAGAACCATAGCTGCTACTCCGTAATCTTGAGTTACTACTATATCTCCTTTTTTAGCTTCATTGGCAACCTTCATATCCACTGCTTGAAAGCCACTATCCATAATTATAACTTCACCATATTCTAAATTTATCACATGATGTATATCACAATAAATTTTTAGTGGAACCTTGTAGGTCTTAGCCACTTCTTCTATAATACCTCTTCCTGCACATCCATCACCATCAACTATAATAGTCATAATTAATCACCTAGCCTCTCTATTAGAGACCTTTGAAGCTCTTCATAACCTGGTTTACCAAGTAGAGCAAACATGTTTTTCTTATAGGCTTCTACCCCTTCTTGATCAAAAGGATTTATTCCTAATAAATATCCTCCAATGGCACAGGATTTTTCAAAGAAGTATATAAGCTCTCCTAGGGCCTTAGGATTTAAATCTTTCATATTTATAACTATATTAGGAACTCCGCCTTCTACATGGGCAAGAGCTGTTCCCTCCATAGCTCTTTTATTTACAAAATCTATAGTCTTTCCTGCTAAGAAATTAAGTCCATCCACATTTTCTTCATCTTCCTTTATGGATAAATTTATTTGTGGTTCTTCTACATTTATTATAGTTTCAAATATATTTCTCATTCCATCTTGAATATATTGACCCATGGAGTGAAGGTCTGTTGAAAAGTTAACGGATGCAGGGAATATCCCCTTTCCATCCTTACCTTGACTCTCCCCATAAAGTTGCTTAAACCACTCTCCAAAATATTGTAGACAAGGTTCATAGTTTACAAGAATTTCTGTAGTTTTTCCTCTTTCATACAAAAGATGTCTTGCTGCTGCATATTTATAACAAATATTTCTATGTACATCTTCATTTCTAAAGTTTTCTCTTCCATTTCTAGCACCTTGTAATAGCTCATCTATATTTATTCCTGCCACTGCAATAGGAAGTAATCCTACTGGTGTTAAAACGGAAAATCTTCCACCGATATCATCAGGAATTATAAAGGTTTCATACCCTTCTGTATCAGCTAATTTTTTAAGAGCTCCCTTTGCCTTATCCGTTGTTATAAAAATTCTATTTTTAGCTTCTTCTTTGCCATATTTTTTCTCAATGATTTCTTTAAATATTCTAAAGGCTATGGCAGGCTCTGTAGTAGTTCCTGATTTTGAAATAACATTTATGGCAAAATCCTTCCCATCTATAAGCTGTATAAGTTGAGACAGATAAGTAGAACTTATATTGTTTCCTGCAAAGTATACTGCTGGAACCTTTCTTTTATCCTCATCCATACTATTAAAGAAGGGGCCTGTCATTGCTTCTATGACAGCTCTAGCTCCAAGGTATGAACCTCCAATGCCTATTACTATAAGAACTTTAGAATTTTCCTGTATCCTTTTAGCTGCTACCTTTACTCTTTCAAGCTCAGCTTTATCATAATTAGTTGGTAGGTCAAGCCACCCTAAAAATTCATTGCCAGCACCACATCTGTTATGCAGAGTGTTATGAGCTGCTGTTATCATAGGTTTTAAATTATCTATATGTGACTCCGTAACTGCTTCTTGAAGGTTCTTTATATTTAAACTTATAGAACTAGTCATTTCTAATTGCCTCCTATAAAACGATTTATTAGGTATCTGAAAATAAATAACAAGTCAAAGATGGTAAGATACCTTATATTATTAAAATCAAAAAACTTATGTATATTATATAAACGCTAAGCAGCATTATTCCATTTCTCTTAGAGTATCTTCCATTAGTTGATATAGGTAAGATTATAAGTAGCATCAATACTAGAGCCACTGGAATATCTAAAAGTATAGTCTGATTAAAGCTTATAAAAGATGCGTTAAATATATGAATATTTCTAGAGTTTAGTACTAATCCACCCCTAGCTAAAATACTACTAGCAGCTATAGTCATTGTTATATTAAGTATGTTTGCACCAATAACATTACCAACCCCTACTCCACTTTCCTTCTTATATATAGAAGTTAAAACAGTAGTTAATTCTGGTAAAGATGTTCCTAAGGCCATAATGGTTAAACTAATTACTCCTTCTGTGACTCCATAATACCTTGCAATAATCTGCGCATTTACAACTAATAACCTAGCTCCACATCCTATAAGTATTGCTCCTATTATAAATACAACTATATGTTTTGCAAATTCTCTCTTTTTTACTCTTCTTCTAACACTAATTTCATCTATAGTAATAGCAGTCTCATCAGGAATTTGAAGGGACTTTTTAGCACCCTTTACATTTTTTCTTATATAGTACACAAATAACCCTAAAAGGACTACCCCTTCTATTCTATTAATATTTCCATCTGTAGAAAAAAGTAATAGTAAAACCATAGATACTACCATCATAAAAGCTCTTGGCATAAACCTCTTCTTTTCTACCTCTACAGGCATTGCAATCATTGAAATAGCAAGAACAAGCCCTGTATTACAAATTATTGCGCCTATAGCATTACCTACTGCAATCTCTGGTGATCCCATAATAGTTGCCACTGAAGCTATAAAAAACTCTGGAAGAGTAGTTGCTAAACTTACAATGGTTGCTCCTATAATTATTTTTGGTATTCCTGTTATCTCAGCAATCCACATAGCTGAGTCTACAAATATATCTCCGCCCTTTATTATTACTATAATTCCTATAATAAACATTACTATAGGTAAAAACATCTCCATTATATCCTCCACCCTCTTATGCCAGTATACAGTATTATGTAAATTACTTCAAACTACCCTATATACTTATAATAATGGCTAAAACAAATAAACTCAATGAATTTTAACATATTCACCGAGTTTATATTTATCTTATATTCCTTTTTCTTTGCTGTACCATTTATAAAATATTTTAAGAGAATTGTCTAATGCTTCTATAGTTAAAATATCTATCTCATTTTCTTCTATTACATAAAAGAATGATCTATCTTCTCCAATTAATATATTTGTCATAGTATTATTAGTAAAGTTAATATTTATACTTTTTATATTTTCATCATTTATTACTCCTCCAAGAACTTTGTAATTCTCAGTAGCACTTACCCTTATTTCCATTACATTCACTGTAAAAGGAGCATGTTTATCTACCTCTTTTGTAGAAGTTGCTATGATGTTATAAGAATTTTCTACTTTACTTAATTGGCATAACCCCTCATAGTTTTTACCATTGTCCTCATATAAAAACATGACTAATTTATCCTTTTGTATATCTGATACATTTAGAATAGATATTCTATCTTCACCTATGTTAAGGTTCTTAGATAGAAGATAGGTTATCTTATCTGTTAACTTTACTTCAAAGGGTTCTTCATCCTTTATAGGGAAGTTACCGCTTTTTATCTCCATGGTTTCTTTAAATAAATCATTCTTAATTAGAATAGCTGTAATTAATAAGAATAACCCTATAACTGAAATCATAAAAATTCTTCTATTTTTCTTAATTGTTTTTTCATTTTTGATTTTGTATCTCTTCTTGTTTTTATATCTCTTCTTAAGTTTACTCATATAACATTCCTCTTTAATTTTTTCTCGCTTTGCTCGGTAGGACACTCCTTCTCATATTCATTCGAATGAGTAAGTTCGACTAACCAAATCATAGATTTATTTTCTCGCTTTGCTCGGGAGGACACTCCTTCTCATGTTCATTCGAATGAGTAAGTTCGACTAACCAAATATAAAATTTGGAGTCTCACTTAAATTCAGCGGCGTACCATTTGTAGTGAGCTCCATATTTATCATCTATTTTTTCTACTTCATAAAGT
Source organism: Clostridium sp. UBA4395 (assembly GCF_002390995.1). Taxonomy (NCBI): domain Bacteria; kingdom Bacillati; phylum Bacillota; class Clostridia; order Eubacteriales; family Clostridiaceae; genus Clostridium; species Clostridium sp. UBA4395. The sequence goes on along the minus strand of NZ_DGRF01000037.1, from coordinate 65,695 downwards.
CTAAATATTATATATTGAGTCCAGTTATATCCTGGATTTGCTCCTATGGATAAGATTAAAAAGGAAGCTCCAAAGGAACCTGTCACAGTAAATATGACTTCATTTCTTGCTTCTGCAGGTATTTCTTTACTTTCACTATAGGTTCTAGAGATAGTGGCTCCAGTACTATTTGCAATATTAACTACTCCATAGGAAGATTGCCCACCTCTAGCGTAGTTAATTTTTGATATTTTATCAGTACCTAGTAAAAATTCAGTATATAGATGCACTTTAGAATAGGATAATTCTGATTCAAAGGACCACTCTGCTTCTTTAGCTTCAGCCTTTCCATAGGCATATGAAACTCCCTCTTCCATGAGGATTTCTTCATAACCCTTATTAGCCATAACTGGTTTTTTAATATTCTTTTCTCTATTTAAATTTTCTCTTTGAGAGTTTTTTGTGTTATAGGTAATCTTTGAACCATCAGGATAAATTATTTCATAGGCAGATTTATTAGCAAAGGTATTAATTACCTTTTCTGTGTATTCCTCTTCACTAAAAATATTTTTTAGTGATTTAAAGGCTTTCTTTAAGGCAACCTTATCTCCCTTTAGTATTTGATTTCTATAGTATTCCTTATTGTTTCTAAAATCTTTATCAGTTATATCTTCTATGGAATTATCTAATATCACTTCTAAATCACACTGTTCTAGTCTTTCTACTATTTCATCAAGTCTTATATAAAACTCAGCATCTTCTTTACACACTCCTTCCCTTGTTAGCTTTAATAATTCTTCCTCATCCACAGGAGTAGTTCTCACTTCATCACATATTTCAATTATCCTCTTATCATCATCTTTTCTCTTATTACTTTGTAATGCTAAAACCTCTATAGGTGAGTTAACTATAAAAGAAGTGATAAATATTACTAAAACAATCACCTTAAAATTTTTCACATCAGCACTCTCCATTCCTATGACTTTAAATTTATTATTCCTAGAGAATGGATTTTAAATTCTTAAACTTATATTTTTCTATCTGTAAAATAATATAAATTTAATAGATAAATAAATAAGAGGTGGAAATCCACCTCTTATTTACTATCACTTAAATTATCCAACTGGTCATTTAACAAGTTAAGTCTATTTTCGAAAATAGCTTTTTGCTCCATAAGTAAATCTCTTTGATTTTCAAGACTAATTGTATTATTAAAACAACGTCTTCCAAATCCTCTTCTGCAACCTAAACCTAGACCTAAACCCAGACCTAATCCTAAACCTGCTTTACCAATTCTACTTATTTCTTCAGATGTACCACAAAGTCCTCTTCCTCTTCCTGTTTTTGAACCATATCCCATTGAACCTGTACCATCTCTTCTTGGCATAAGACCATCTCCTTATAATTTTTATATCCACAATTATATAAACAATTAGCCATACCTTTGTAGTAATGTTAAGTTCGCATTGTAGCTTTAATTCTATTTTGTTTTAATAGTAGATCTATAGCATTAACTATGTTATTTACTACAATATCTGCTTCTAGTATAGTATTAGAATAGCAACCTTCTTCACCTATGACGGCAATAGAAATAACACTACTCTTAAACATTTCTATGTCGTTTCTTCCATTACCTAGGGTAACAGTTACATCATGCCCCAATTTTTCAACTATTTGTTTTTTATCTTTTGTTGCATTTTCTTTTTGAAAAACTTCTACCTTAACAGGTAGTTCAATACATTGCTTTAAAACAGTTCCGTAAGTATCTGCTGTAAGAATGAATATATCAACTTCCTTAGATGCTAAAGTTTTAATTTTTTCTTTTACTTCGTCAATTAAAATACCATCTTTCGCAATAGTACCATTAAAATCAAAAACAACATTTTTAATATTAATACTTTCATAACCCGGTATATTAAGATTTATCATCTACCCTATTTCCTCTACACCATCTTTTACAAAGCTCTGCTTTCTTGCTGCAAACAACTTCCTCTGAACCACAAGTAGGACAATTATCCTTGTCTTGCTCATAATTTATATCATACACATCTCCACAATGAAGGCACTTAAATTTACAAAAAGTAGCTCTGTAGTTACCACCACTTATTCTTATAGCATTTCCTTCTGTTAAAGCAATAGCTATCTTTTTCCTTGCACTATCAATAATATTTTGGAAGGTTTGTCTTGATACTTGCATTCTTTCAGCACATTGTTCTTGATTTAATTCTTCAATATCTTTAAGTCTCATAGCTTCAAGTTCTTCTACCTTTAAAACTGTTTCTTTAATTTCACATTTAGGCTTTCCCCATGGAACAAAATAAGTATCCTCTGGGAAAAACTCTACTCTTCTAAATTTTGTTGGTCTTGGCACTTTAAATCCTCCCTGCATTTACTACATAATCCTATAAACATTATATCAGAATCATATATTTCTACGTTACTTTCTTCTTCTATTCTTTTATTTAATTTAAGATAGTCAAAATTTAGGTTTTGACTATCTATATCAATTATACTATTACATTTATAACATTTAAAATGAATATGCAGGGGTTTGCCACTAAATATTTTCATTTCATAATAATTTATGCCATTAACATTTATCTCTTTTACTATTCCTAACTCATTAAATACCTTCAAAGCTCTATAAATAGTGGCAAGTCCTATATTCTTTTCTTTAATTTTTTCATATATTTCCTTAGCATTTAAGTGAATATCACTTTTTAGAATTACTTCTAAAATAATTCTTTTACCCAATGTAAACTTATATCCATTTTTCCTTAAAAGCTTTTTGATAGGTATTAAATCATTATTCATAAAATCATCCTTTTTAATTATTCGTTACAGTGACCTTCATGTTGATGTTCTGTACAAACGCTACCTGTTGATTTTAATTCACCATTTACAAATTTCTGAACTACATCATCACTAAGTCCTTGTGCACCAACTACAACTTCAATTCCATTTTCGTTAAATAAGTCTTGTGCTGTTTCTCCCATACCACCTGCAATAATAACATTCACCTTTAAATCTCTTAAAAATACTGGAAGAAATCCTGGTCTATGTCCTGGATTTGGAGTAAAATTTTTTTCTAAAGACTTACCCTCTTCTACTTCATATATTGTGAATCCTTCACAATGTCCAAAATGTCCACTTACATATTTCTCATCACTTGCAACTGCTATTTTCATTAAAAATTCCTCCTTTTATTTTACCTAAATAATTTTAATTTAATATATACTTAGTCATATTACTCCACATAGCTTCAATAGCTTTTTCAGCTATGCTATCCTTGTAGAAAGTTATAGGTTTTAATTCATTTATAGACTTCATAACCATGTCATCATAAGGAATTTTACCTACTAAAACTATTTGATTTTCATAAATAAAGTTTTCTATTTCCTTTGTAACTTCTTCATTTATATCAAATTTATTTACGCAAACCATAGTAAAAACTCCAAAGTGTTTACACAGCTGTACTACTCTCTTTAAATCTTCAAGACCTGATTTTGTAGGTTCTGTTACAACTAAAACTGCATTTGAACCTGTTATTGAAGCTATAACAGCACATCCAATACCTGGTGAGCCATCAATTATAGTTAACTTTTCATCCTTATTAAATCTCTTACCATTTTTTCTTAATTCAGTTATTAATTTTCCTGAACCATCACTACCTATACCCATTTCTGCCCTTGAAATTATGCCTTTATCTAGCTCTGTAATGAAGGTATCTGCTGTCTTTTCATCCTCTAGTTTTATTGCATTTACAGGACACACTAATGTACATGCTCCACAGCCTTCACAAAGAAATGGATTTATAGTAAAGTTTTCTATGGCATTAAATTTACAAACACCTTCACATTTACCACACTTAATACAAATGCTTTCATCTATTGATGCTTTTTTTCCACCTACAAATTTATCTTTCTCAATATCTTTTCCCTTGTAAAAGAGATAAAGATTGGGAGCATCTACATCACAGTCTATTCTTAATACATCTTTTTCAAGTTCAGCTAAAGCTGTTGCAATGGTGGTTTTTCCAGTGCCACCTTTTCCACTTAAAACTACTAATTCCAAGATAGCACCTCCTTTACTCCCTCTGAAAGCTTATCAAATATCTTCTTATGAACTAAATAATCATAGAGTATTTCTCCCTTAGAATAAAGTACTGCTGTAGCCTTATCATAGGGAATTGTCCCTATTAATTCTATATTTTCTTCTTTACAATACTTTTTTACTATGTTATCTTTTCCATCATCCTTATTTATAACTATGCCAAAGGGAATATCATACATCCTCACAAGTTCCACTGCCATCTTTAAGTCATGAAGACCAAATTCAGAAGGCTCTGTAACAAGTATTGCCCCATCAGCATATTTCAAAGAATTTACCACATTACAAGAAGTTCCAGGTGGGCAATCTATTAAATTAGTTCCCTTAGATAATCCATTAAGTAATTCTCTAATAACAGGCACTGCCATTGGCTCGCTTATATTTAAAACGCCTCTGCTACAGTTTATATCCCTTACTGATCCTTTTTCAACCTTGCCCATTTCTCTTTCGCCATAGGTTATAGCACCATATTTACATGCAATTTCGCATGCTCCACAACCATGACATAACTTTTGGAACAGCATAATATCATCTTTAACCTTTGCTAGAGCATTAAATTGACAAGCTTTTACACAAGCTCCACAGTTAGTGCATTTGTTATCATCTATGATTGGATATTCTACCATTACTTTTTCTTTTGTATCTATTGTAGGCTTTAGGAATAAGAAACCATTAGGCTCTTCCACATCACAATCTATATAATTTGCCTTTAGAGCAAGAGCAAGATTAGTAGATACTGTGGTTTTTCCTGTACCGCCTTTTCCACTAAGTACTGCTATATTCACTACCTATTCATCTCCAATCTAGTGAGCTCCGTGATGTGCAGGACCAGACATTTTTATTTCTTCAAGTTCACCTTTTTTATATTTTTCTATAGCCTCAGCTATAACTATACCATCACACTTATATGCCTTAACTCCTGATTTTTCAATGATTTCAAAAGCATTAGGTCCAAGATTTCCTGTGATAATAACATCTATGTTTTCATCAATTAATTGGTTAGATGCAGAAATACCTGCTCCACCACTAGCATTTTTGCCTTGGTTTTCTAAAACTTTAATTTCTCCACTTTCAGTATCATGAATTTGAAAATACTCACATCTTCCAAATCTCATATCAAGTAAATTTACAATAGTTTTTCCTGCTGCTGAAACTGCTATTTTCATTTTCCATTCCTCATTTCTTTATTAATTATTCTTTTATGTGATTTTCATTATTGGCATTTGCTAATTATATGTTACTACCATTTTAAGTTATTGTCAAATGCCAATTATAACTTTTTATAAAAAAATAGTTATGAAATTTCTAATTCATATAGAAAATTCATAACTACTTTGGGGATAATTTTATTCCATCAATACTCTTGAATATTGTCTTTATTTAATTATAAAAAATCAAAAATACTGCTGTTTAAGTATTCCTCATTAAAAAGGATAATATGGATTAGTATACTGACCTGGATATTGGGTGTAATATGGATATGGAGAAATATAAGGTGGATATGGTACTATTAATAATTTAGCTAAATCTAAAAGTGATAAATTTCTGCGTCTATAACGTCTCTGTCTTCTTCTAGGACGTCCATAAGGGTTATATTGTCGTTGCTGAGCATATTGATTTTCATCATCTAGCTCCATTACATCTTCGCCCACTAACATGGTAACGCGATCTCCATCTACATTCTCAATTATTCCATCCACTATGCTTCCGTCTCTCATTGTTAAAATAACATGATAATAAACATGTCTTTTACATTCATCATATAAAGACTGGTCATCTCTGTTATGATCGTGTATTTCTAAAGCCATTTTTAATCATCTCCTTTACAATATTATGGTATTCTTGCATAAGAAAAATTGTGCCATTATAATTGGTAAATATTGCTGTAAATTAAATAAATAATTCTACTATTTTATTTTTTAACACTATAAGTTATAAATTAATACTTACATTGTATATTATTTATATTTATTTATAAATAAAAAAAGTAGCTATGAAATTTCTATATTATATAGAAACTTATAACTACTTTCTTTGGGTGTGATTTATTTAAACATGATAACATGTATAAATACATTAGGGTTTAAGAAAAGATATTACTCTGCCAAGGAGTTGATAGAGTAATATCTAATCTATTAGAATATTTATATTACTCCCACTCAATAGTTGAAGGTGGTTTTGAAGTTATATCATATACAATTCTATTTACTCCATTAACTTCATTGACAATTCTTCTAGATACCTTATCTAGTACATCATAAGGGATTCTTGCCCAGTCTGATGTCATTCCATCAGAAGATGTAACTCCTCTTAAGGCTACTGTATGGCTATAGGTTCTTTCATCCCCCATAACTCCTACTGATCTTATATTAGGTAAGCAAGCGAAGTACTGCCAGATTTCACTTTCAAGGCCAGCAATTGCAACCTCTTCTCTAAATATAGCATCTGCTTCTCTTACTATGTGTAGCTTCTCTTCTGTAATTTCACCAAGTACTCTTATTGCAAGTCCTGGTCCTGGGAATGGCTGTCTCCATACTAAGTGGTGTGGAATTCCAATTTCCTCTCCTACAGCTCTTACTTCATCTTTAAATAACTCTCTTAATGGCTCTATTAGTTCAAATTCTATGTCCTCTGGAAGTCCTCCTACGTTGTGATGACTCTTAATTGTAGCTGATGAATTAGTTCCACTTTCTACAACGTCAGCATAAATAGTTCCTTGAACTAAGAAATCCATTTTACCAAGTTTATTTGACTCTTCTTCAAAAACTCTGATGAATTCTTCTCCAATGATTTTTCTTTTTCTCTCTGGATCAGAAACACCTTTAAGTTTTCCAAGGAATCTCTCTTGAGCATTTACTCTGATAAGGTTCATATCGAAGCCTTCTCTAAAGATTTTCTCAACTTGATCTCCCTCATCTTTTCTAAGTAGACCATGATCTACAAATACGCAAGTTAGGTTTTTACCTATTGCTTTATGAACAAGTACTGCTGCAACAGATGAATCAACTCCACCTGATAGAGCGCAAAGCACTTTTCTATCTCCTACTAATTCTTTAATTTGTGCAATTTTTTCTTCTGCAAAGGCAGACATAGACCAGTCTCCCTTAACTTCACATACATTGTATAAGAAGTTTTTAAGCATCTCTGTTCCAAATAAAGTGTGTTGAACTTCTGGGTGGAATTGAACCCCATAAAGTTTTCTTTCTTCATTTGCCATTGCAGCTATAGGACACTCATCTGTATGACCTATAATTTCAAAGCCTTGTGGTGCACTTTCTATAAAGTCAGTGTGACTCATCCAGCATTGTTTTTCTTTTATTCCATTAAATAATTTATTATTTGTGTTTAAGTTAACATCAGTTTTTCCATATTCTCTAACAGTAGCAGTCTTAACAACTCCACCTAAAACATGGGACATAAGCTGAGCACCATAGCAAATTCCTAGGATAGGAATGTTTAATTCAAATAATTCCTTATCTACTCTTGGTGCACCCTCTCCGTAAACACTGTTAGGGCCACCAGTAAATATTATTCCCATAGGATTTAATTCTTTTATTTTTTCAACAGAAGTACTATATGGAATTATCTCACAATATACTCCATGCTCTCTTACTCTTCTTGCTATTAATTGATTATATTGACCACCAAAGTCAACAACTAATACTAATTCTCTATCCATAAATTAAGCTCTCCTTCTTAGATTATTGATTTACACTATAATTTGGAGCTTCCTTAGTAATTACTATATCATGTGGATGACTTTCTCTAAATCCAGCTGAAGTTTGAACTACGAAGTTTGCAGTTTCATATAAATCTTTTAGTGTAGGTGCTCCTAAATATCCCATTCCTGAGCGAATACCACCAATTAATTGGTATATAGTATCTACTACGCTACCCTTAAATGGAAGTCTTCCTTCAACCCCTTCTGGTACTAATTTCTTGTTATCTTCTTGGAAATATCTATCCTTACTTCCGTTTGCCATAGCTCCTAAAGAACCCATTCCTCTATATACCTTGTAACTTCTACCTTGATATATTTCTATTTCACCTGGTGCTTCGGCGCAACCAGCAAACATTGAACCCATCATACAAACTTTTGCTCCAGCAGCTAATGCCTTAACGATATCTCCTGAATATTTTATTCCTCCATCAGCTATAACTGGAACTCCTGATTTTTCTGCTTCTTCAACACAGTCCATAACTGCTGTAAGTTGAGGAACTCCAACTCCTGCAACTACTCTTGTAGTACAGATAGATCCAGGTCCTATACCAACTTTAACACAATCTGCTCCAGCTTCTATTAAAGCTCTTGTACCTTCTGCTGTTGCAATATTACCTGCTATAACTTGAAGCTCTGGATATTTTTCTTTAACTTCTCTAACTGCATCTATAACCCCTTTAGAGTGTCCATGTGCTGTATCTATAGTAATGACATCTACGTGAGCTTTAACTAAAGCATCAACTCTTATCATCATATCCTTTGTAACTCCTACTGCAGCTCCACAAAGTAATCTTCCTGAAGCATCCTTTGCAGCATTAGGGAATTTCACAGCCTTTTCTATATCCTTTATAGTAATTAATCCTTTAAGATTAAAATCTTTATCTACTAAAGGTAATTTCTCAATTTTATGTTTTGCAAGTATTGTCTTAGCTTCTTCAATACTTGTTCCCTCTTTTGCAGTAACTAGATTCTCACTAGTCATCACTTCACTTACTTTTTTACTATAATCAGTTTCAAACACTATATCTCTATTAGTAATTATACCAACTAATTTTCCATTTTCAGTTACCGGCACTCCAGATATTCTATATCTTGACATTATGTTTAATGCATCTTGTATAACATTATCTTTTCCTATGGAGAATGGATTTACAATTACTCCATTTTCTTGTCTTTTAACTGTATCTACTTCGCTTGCTTGAGCTTCTATAGACATATTCTTATGGATAATTCCAATTCCGCCTTCACGGGCCATAGCTATTGCCATCTTACTTTCAGTTACTGTATCCATTCCAGCACTTATTAGTGGTAAATTAAGAGCTATAGTTTTAGTTAAGTTTGTTTTAAATCTAACATCCTTTGGTAAAACTTCAGATTTATTTGGAACTAATAATACGTCATCAAAAGTGTATCCTTGTTTTAATATCTTTGCCATAATTTAAATCCTCTCCTTCTATATTATTTTCTTTATAATTAACTTTAGTTATACTTATAATTTGAAATCAATTAAAATTATTGTATTAAATTCTCCAACATAGTTTTTGTTTATATTTTAAATTTAATTAAAACATAAACAAAAACATGCTTAATTCACTTTCCACCCATAATATAACTCCTTTAGAGTTCATACTATGTACATACAAGTAAAATTAAGCATGTCCATAAATTCAATGAAATCTATAACATGATTACTTTTACTCATAGTCAGAAATTTATCGGTTTCCGGTAGAAACTCCTTGCCATATTCAAGGGATATATGAGTTATTTATTCATAATTTATTAATTGATTACACCTATTTTATTTAAAATAAGTATGTTTGTCAAGGAAAACTTTTAACCTATTTTCTAAATTTTGTAGAAATTTATCGACTTATATAATAATTATACATTACTAATGAGAATTTTTCCATTATCTCACTATAATTAATTAAAAAATTATAGTGAGATAATGTATATTTATACTTAAAATTTTAAAATAAATCTGGTAAAGCTTCCCCTTTAAGCCTAAAGGTTTTTTCTTCCTTATTAAATAAAATATTATTCTCATAAGAACCATTCTCTTCACCATAAGCATCCTTTGGCATATGACACTGATATTTTACCACAATCTGAGTTTCTCCTTTTATATCTGGATGTAGCTTAATATTATAGCAGTTTTGACCTAAATTCGTTCCAATACTAGTTATAGTACACTCCATAGGCACTAAATTACCGCCTTTAAGAGTATATACCTTTATCTTGCTTAAATCCTGTAAATCTATATCCTTATTTATTCTAAGCTCCACATTGACATTGCTAGACAATATAGTTGCTACAGAGGCTATATTAACCTTCATATCATTAGCTATACGTACTTCTCCTTCAGTGATACTATACCCACTACTTGTGACTCCATTATCTAAGCCATGTATTAAGTCTACTACTGGAGATATTAAATTCACCTTAGGGGTTTGTATGCCCTTCGTAACCTCTTCTTTACGCAAATTTTTATAGGCTATAACATTATTATCTCCAAAGGATAAAGTTCCGCTTTTTTCTTCTTTAGGTTTTATTATAAAGCTTACTTTATAGGATTCATTATTAGCTTGATATTTTCCATCACCTTTATTTTCATAGACAACAGTTGGTCCTTCAATAGTAGCTATTCCATCTTTATAAGATTTAACACTAGAAACCATGGTAAAATTATCACCTAAGTTCAACTTTAATTCTGTTGGAATTTCATAAGTCATATATCTTCCTTGAGATATTATTCTATCGGCTAAGTTACCCATTAAAGGATTCTCTATATCCTCACCACTTTTATCTTCACTTATAAAATAGTTTTCTAAAGTTTCTCCCATTCCTTCATGTAATTCATCTAAGCATTTATTTCCATTCTTTAAATTTAAGCTCATGATATTATACTTTTCATCACTTAAATCAGGAATCTTCTTATCATTGTAGTTCAAATGATCCGATGCAATTAATACCATATATTTATCTGCATCAGGATTTTTACTATCAAGGATATCCTTTGCCTCTACCATAGCATTGCCTATCTGCCTTGCATTGTTATCATCTTGTCCCTTATCTTCAATATCTATAGCTTGGATCATATTTATTATTTCATTTCGATTATTAGTTAGCTTAGAGTGTACTTTATATTTATTATTAAAAGTTATTAAACTAAAATTTACATTATCCCTTGCTAAACCACTATTATTTATCAATGAATTTACCAAAGCAATTTTTATCTCATCTAACTTTCCACTCTTTAACATAGACTTTGATACATCCAACACTATTGCTATATCCTTTTTCCTCATATTGCTACTATCTTCAAAAGTAAAATCTTCTCCTATTACATCATAGGTTACCTTTATTTCATCTCCTGGATAAGCCTCTACTTCACTTTGGCTTGTTAACTTAGCTCTAATATTAGGTAATTCATTTTTATCTATATTAATACTTATACTAGGTACTGGAGCAGTTATAATCTCATCATCTTTCCAGGGGAAACTCACTGTAGACCCAGTAAAGAGTTCATGCTGTCCTGTTACTTCACTTTTAATTACAAATTTGAATGGCACAGGCTCTGCTTCATATGTAACCTTACCATTTTTAACTTTACCATCAGTTTTATATAGTATATTATCAATACCTACTTTATTTCCTCCTATGTTTAGAGAAAATCCTGATTTAAGGTTCATATTCATTTTTACATTATTAATTGCATAGGTAGCTAAGATTTCTGTAGCTATATGCTTAAATACATTATCAATGGCACCGTCACTGGATGCAAAAAAATTACTATCCGCTCCACCCATGGATTCATGGATTTGCTTTAGTGTTTTATTGGCTTCACTTTTTTCATTTCCTAAACCATATCCTATAGAAAATACATTATTTGCTGTTCCTCTTATAATTCCACCAATGGTGGTTGCATAGGAAATAGTCTTATCAGTTACTTTGCTTCCATCCCCAGCGAACCTAGGATCTGTATTATCTGTCGCAGTATAATATTGTTTATTCTTTGATTTTACTGAATAAAATGTTGGTAATCCATCAGACATTAAAACTACAGTTTTATTAGCATCAGGGTTTCCATATTCAAGCATATATTCAGCTTTTCTCAATCCTTCTCCAGTATTAGTTCCTCCCAAAGCTTCTAGATTATCTATCATAGCCGGAAGGTTTTTATCATCTATATTTATAAAACTATCACCAATAGAAATATACCTAGGTATACTATGTTTAATGTTGTTGTCAACATTGGTTACACTTTTATAACCATCTTTACCATTAGGATTTATAGTAGCTTCACTTGAATAGGCTACTATCCCAATCTTTAAATTAGGCACATCCTTCATTTTATCTACAAAGTTCTTTGCTGCTTTTTTTAGTTCTGCTATCTTCGTAGAGGATTTACCATTTACATATACATTGTCTGCCATACTCCCTGATACATCTAGTACCAATACTATTTCTTTAGCTGGAACTTCAGCTTCAAAAGGTTTAGGAATTATTTCTCCACTGACAGTAATATCTTCTCCTACCTTAGGGAATTCAGGGGATACTGAATTTATCTTTACCTCAAAGGCTGGCTTTGTTGCTACTTCAGCACTGGCATTTGATGCAGAAGTCATTACTAAGATAGCTGTCATGCAGAGAATAAGCCCTATGCATAATATTGCTTTGTAACCGATTCTTTTTTTCATTTTATCCACCTCCATCACCATTAGGATAGGTTGTTAACAGACTTTCTTGCCTTAGTGAGAACTTTATTCCCAATGAAGCTTAATTCATTACTTCTTATGACTATTTCTAAATAAAAAACTCTCTTTCACTGAATAATCTATATCCTCTGCTTTTAATGACAATCTAATTTCTATACTCTTTAAAATGTCATCTGAAGTCTCTATATGATGTAAATGTGAACCAATAAGCCTTTTACCATCCTCTTTTGTAGATAGATAAACATTATTTTCTTCAATGATAAATTCAGCTCCTTCATCAGTTACTGTGCCATCATCTTCAACCTTTGAAAAGGTTATAGTTTTTACAGTACCGTCAAGTTCTTTGTCCACTTTACATTTAGTAGCTGCCATGGCATGTTTAGATATACTATCTAAAATAACCTTAGCTTCATATTGAAGGTCTGATCTAGTGTTTATCTCCTCTAGCTTTCTTTCATTAGAAAAGAAAAAGGAGAATATGAATGAAGTAACTATAGCTAAAAGTCCTAATGCTATCACTAATTCTATTAAGGTTACTCCTTTTTTCTTTCTATTTAAAATCATAATCCCACTACCTTATAACTTATTTTTCTAGTGTCCATTTTTCCTTTGTAATCAAATCTGTAGCTAGTATAGTTCTCTCTGTTACTAAGTTTTTACCTTGAGTAAAGATAAAATCTAATACACCCTTATTCTTCTTATCTTTTATCTCATCTTCTGATAATTTAGCAGTTCCTATTAAGCCCTTAGAATTCTTTATATTTATATCTTTTAAGGATATAATGGTACCTTTATAATCCTTAGTTCCATTGTAATTTACATCACCCTTTGTCACTACTATATAAGTTATATCTTTAGATTCGTCCCTATTAAATTCTTTATTATAGGTTACTTCTTTATTTTCATGTCTTAAGATAAGCTTATCATCATTAATTTCAATATCCCTATTTTCATCATCATTTAATAGAATTACCATGTTTTCTAACTGAATAATGTTACCCCTATTAGAAATTAATGAAGATACACCATCCCAGTTTATTTGATTTTCAACAGTATAAATAGCCTTACCCTGCCCAAATTTATTCACATCAAAGTCTTCATTTCCCATATAATAAACAGCTTGTACAAATCTTTTCTTCATATTTTCTATTTTGTTAAGTTCTTCGGTATTTAGGCTTGCTGAATTTCCATGGGCTTTTCCTCCTGAAATATAGGCTCCAGCAGTATAGGTTTTCTGTGGAAGGGATATTCCCTTTGCTCTTATACTTTCATCACTTGAATTACTATAATCTACAAAGTGCTCTGCTTTATCTACCACATTTAAAGGTTGTCCTTCTGCATTTCTAGTTATAAGGACTAGGGGATCTAAATACTCATATTGGCTGTCCTTATAATTCCCATTAGAATCCTTGGCATAGGCCTTATAATTCCCCTTTAAGGCTACAGACTCTCCTGTCTGATAAGGCTCTCTATGAGTCTTTATATAAGCAGAACCCATTAGGTAGGCATTATCACTAACTGTTAAATTACCCTTATTATTAGGCCACTTCATGGAATTAATTATTATAGAACTAGAGCCCCTAATAACCTGTCCATTGTCTGTAGGCAAAGCAATATTTAAATCATTAAAACCATAAAGGTTTTTTATATTAATTTTTGCATCACTAGCTCCTATAACTAAATCGTTAGCTAGATATAGCTCTGCCTTACTGCAATCTACATCTATACCACTATCCACATCACCTTCTGCTAAATTACCTAAGAATATATTCTCAGCATAAATTCTATTATTACCTTCTGTAAGACCTAAATTTATAGGCTTAAGGATTACCTTACTTTTGTCTACGGCAATATTAGCAGCGGTGTTAACTTGTCCTTTAAATTCTATATCAGTATTATTTATCTCAATTCCGCCTTTATACTTATCTACCGTTGGGTTATTAACCATATTTTTACTTCGTAAACCTTGAATCCAAAGGTTTCCGTCCACTTCTACCTTACCTTCCTTAACATGGGATGAATCAGTAGCAATAGTTAAGTTTCCATCAGCAGCTAGAGTATAGTTTATTAATTTAGATGTGTTTCCATCGGCTTTATCAAGGATTCTATACTCTTCCGGTGTAACTAAATTATAAGCTACACTCACCACCCTCTCTTTGCCTTTATCATCTTTATAGGTAGAAGTTAACTTAACAATTTTATAATCTAAATCCTCTTTTTTTATTGTTGGTGCTTTTAGCTCACACTTAACTTCTGCCTTATTACTATTTACTACATATTCTCTAGATACGTAATCTATAAGATTATCATCTATATAATCCTTATAAACCCCTTTGAAAATTTCATTTTGCTTCTTTATTGTAGTTTCCTTATTACCTGCCGCTATGCCTTCCTCTATAGCTATCTCTACTACTTTAGTGATTCTAGCGTAGGCCTTATCAATTCCAGATTCAGCAGAATAGAGATTCTTAACCCTATTGTTCTCTTCTACTCTTAGCTTATAGTTTGCATAGGTGGCCCCAAGCATAGCCAGTGCTAAGGTAGCTAATATACCAAACACAGCTATTACAAGTAACATAGATGAACCTTTAGTCTTTCTTTTTCTCATCTTCTCCCTCCTCGTCTTAATTTAATAACTCTATTAAAACCCCTTTTAATTAATTATTCTACTTAAGTAGTTCTAAATTCATATTTTCTACTACTTCCCCATTTTTATTAGCTTTTAAATCTACAAAGTACAATTTTTCATTGATAATATCCTCACTATGTTGAACCCCTTCGACTAATTCTATTTGTCCATTAAATTTAGATATTATTACATCTTGCCTTTCAGATACTTTTTCCCCATTAAATAGATATATTTTTAAGTTCTCTGTATGGCTCTTATTTTCTACACTTAAATTTAACTTCTTTTCACTGTCCTCATTTAAGCATATAAGTAATGAATTAGCTTCTGGTTTAGGAATAGCAATGATACTTCCCCCATAAGTAACATTTATCTCCCCTGCTTCTTTCATTTCAATAAAGACTTTCTCTGATGGTGTAGCTAAATTATCTGATAGTTTTTTTATAGCTTCTCCTATAATCTCCTTACCATTTGATATGGATATGGATCCGTGGTGAAAATATATAGTTCTATCAACTTCCATTTCACTAACCTTATTATTAATGACCTGTGACTTTTCTTTTATAGACCCCTCTATTGAAAATCCATTTATTTCGCCACTTAGGGAATATATTAACTTACCATCTTCCCCTGTAGCTTCACTTAAAGTAATGCCATTATTTAAAGGTTTTGATAAAACACTTGAAAAATTATCTATAGCTTTAATATTTTCTATGGTTTCCTGAAGTACTGCCTTAGCTTGTTGTTTATTTTCTGTGGATTTATTTATTTTTACAGAAGTTAGCACTAAATTAGCTATAGGAATAAGAATAATTGAAATTAGAGCAAAGCTAATTATTAGCTCTAGAAGAGTAAAACCTTTCTTACTTTTTCTAGATTTAGTAACTTTATTTATTAACATACTCCACCTTTCCTTCTGGTGTTATTTGCACCCTTGGACTAGTTTTATCATCATCAATTATAGTAAGTGAAACTTTCTTATCATTAGCATTATTTATTACCTTTATATTTGCTCCTACCTTATCATCAATACCTATACGTTTAGATGAGTATATTGCAATATTTATGTTTTCCTCATCCACATTCCTAAGCTCTATACCATTTTTACTATAATCTGATGGATAGCTAGATTTCTCTGTTTTGTACTTAATATAGTACTTACCACCTTCCTTATTTACTTCAATTTCCACATCCACCTTTTTATTTTCATCGTTATATATATAACTTTCTCTAGTTAAGTCATTTTCCTTACCTAAAGTTAAACTTGGTAAATCCGAATTCACACCCTTTAAAGCCATAATTAGAACATAATTATTTCCTTCTCTAGTTCTTGATGCCATGGAGCTTTGACTTCCTTCTAAAAAAGGATTTTCCTTTCCATACTCCTCGTCAAAAGTCCATTTTAAGTACTTTGAATCTTCATAAGGATTAATTTTTGGTATGGAGTAAAATTCTAAATCTAAAGTTCCAGAGACTTCATCATTTCCTGAGGCTGTTATGTTTATATTTGGCATAGCTAAAATTCTTTCATATTCTGATATTAGCTTTACAAACTTAGCAACATTTTTATAGGTACCATTAAAGGATACAGATACCTTCATTTGCTCTACCTTATTTCCAGTTGACTCTCCTTCATCTCTTTTAGTAGCTTGATCTTCTCCAAGGTCTTTAGTTTCCTCTAGTTTTTCTTCCACATCTTCCTTGGTCTTTTCTTTAATAGACTCCTCTACTACCTGCTCTAGGGATGGTTGTTCCTTAGGGGCTACTACTTCTGAAAAATAAGCTTCTATTGGAGAAACAGTAACCTCTGAAAAAGTTAAACTTCCCTTAATTCCAGCATCATTTAATAGTTTATTTAGCTCTATTATTATTCTATCTTGATGGATCTTAGGATATAAAAGCATAGATTTTGAGCTTATACTATCCTTTAATATTTTTATATCACTTTTATTCTTTGTAATAGTATTTATATTTGAAAGCATCTCATTATATTTCTTATTCAGCTCTGATTCTTCCTGTTTAACTTCTTGCAGTTTAGCATATTGCCTTTCATAAACCAGCTTATAATATGCTGTACATATAATTATGAGGACTAATACTCCTAATAAAAATTTTTCTCTTTTACTTACTTTCATTATAGTAGGCCTCCTTTAGTTTACAGGTCATAGTAAAGGTAAATACTTCTTTTTCACCATCACCTAAGTCTGACACTATTCCACCTATATGAGATTCTTCTATGAATTCAATATTATTCATATTATGTTGAAACTCAGCAATAGCCTCTCTATTTGTAGCTGAAGCATTTATTTCTATAGAACCTGCTGCAAAATTCATAGATTTAAAATACACCTCTTTTGGAAGGGTATAATTTATCTCTTCAATAAAGTCTGGACTTAATTTATTTCTATCGATTATGCCATGGAAAATTTCATTTAACTTACTATTATAAGTAGAAAAGGTTTTTCTCTCTGTAGCTACCTCTAAACTTTCCTTATAACTTTCTACAAAAGCTTCTTCATTAATTTTATTATTAAGATCACTTATTGATTTTTCAGCTCTATAAATTCCAAAAGTATTAAATGACAAGGTTACTATAATACCTGCCCCAACTATAGCTGCTGCACTAAAAATTGCTTTTTTTACTCCTGCATCGCTTTCTTTATTTGTATACACATAGAAAAAATTCAAATCATTCATAATCTCACCTACAATCTTACTAATGCACCTAATGCATTAACATACTCTTCAATGGTTGTTGTATTTACATTTTTACTAAATTCTATATTGTTAGCTGTAATTATTTTTGTAGTTTCTATGCCAGTCTTTAAGGCTATATACTCATCTATTCCTCTTAACTTAGAAGTACCACCGTATAAATATATATGACTTATCTTTTTCCCATTACTTTTATTAGTATAGAACTGAATAATTCTATTTAAATCCTCTAGCCAACCCTCTATGACTTCTACTACTCCATCATTAAGCTGATTTTCTTTCCTATGCTTTCCTACTTCAACCTGAGTCTTCTTTATTTCCTCTGCTTCCTCCATAGAAATTCCATTTAAATCCGCTATAAACTTATCTATTTCTATTCCACCAATGGGCATAACCCTTATAAATTCTAAATTATTATTATTAACTATAGATAAATCTACACTTTTATAACCTAAGTCTAAATACAAAATGGATTCCTCTTTATTTATTAAATCTACATTATATATATCTGCAATGCTGCTTAGTTTTCTTATGGAGTTGTTACTTATATCCAAAGCATAGGGATTTAAAAGTAGTTTTTCAGCTAAGTTTCTATAGGATTCAATGAGATTTTTAGGATATATAATAGTAAATATCTTTTCCTTTCTTACCTCATCCACTATAACTTCCTCTAATCTCATAAATTGAATTACATAGTTATTTAAATTTATAGCTAGAAATTGCTCTATTTCATAATTAACTAAGGTTTTTAGTTCCTCATTATTCTCCACATAAGGAACTATAATCTCTCTACTTATGATTGTAGATGAAGAGGAAACTAAAGCTATATTTTTAGTTCTCACCCTTGAGGTTTTCATTTCTTCCTTCAACTTAAGTAAGATAGATTCTTCGTTAAAAAGCTCCCCATCTTGAATAATATCCTCTGGAGATTTTATTTTCCTCATATTATAAATCTTTAATTTTCCACCCTTAACTTGTCCCTCTACTATTTTTATATCACTAGAGCCTATGTCAAGACTCACTAGTCTTATACTCTTAGGCTTAGCCGGTTTACTATCATCAACTTTTTTTATTCTTTTAAATTTTAGATCCTGTAACTTTATATCTCTGTTCCATATGGATTCCTTCTTAGAATTTTCAACATCAATGCCTTTATGATAACCTTCCTTATTTGATAAGGTACCATTATCTATATTTAATTGAATTTCCTTATTCTTCAATTCTTCACTGACCTTAGATTTACTAAACAAACTCAAAATTAGCACTCCCTTCTTCTTAAAACCCTTTATGCTTAATTAACAATATTTATATCTATTTTATATACACTAAGGCTCTAATAACTTAGCACCCTAGATAACTTTCAAAATCATTATTTTTCTTTCATAACTTCTATTAATTTTCATATATCTTCTTTATTCCCCGAGAAATACTATGAATAATATTATTTTTTCATCATTAAATTACATTGCACAATTTAAAATTTTCTTCATTATTCTTAAATTGAATATTTATCTATATACCTATTAAAATATGAAACTATAAGTCTATATAACTATTTGACTATGATTCTATAAACCTATTTAACTATATAGCTATTTAAATTTTTCTATATATAACTATATAAATAGTTAACTATTTGTTGTGGTATCAATGGTTTGTAGTGTTTTACTATCTTAGTAGTTATGTATATGCTCCAAAATTTTTATGTTTTTAGCTTTTTATGTTTTTATGTTCTTCCATGGTTTAAGTGTTCATATAAGTGATGTTTAAGTATGTAGAGGAATGTTTTATTTATTTTTAGAAACATAAGTGTAAAGGGTGGCTTTACACTTATGTTTGATGAAATTATCTTTATTAAATTATTCAGCCGTTACAGCATCAACTTTACCATTAGTATCAATTGTTATTGTGTATTTTGTTGCCTTTGCAGCATCTTCACCTGTTCCAACTTTACCTTGTGGTGCTTTAACTTCTCCTAATGCTTCTTCAATTATTACATCTACAGCTCTAGTGTCAGACGTATCACCTTTTTTAATTCCTGTCACAGTAGCAGTTCCTGGTACAAATTCAATGCTTCCATTCGTACTAGCGCTTTCCAAACTAATTGTTTCATCTGAAACTAACATCAAAACTGTTCTTTCAATAGTTTCACAGCTTTGTTTATCTGCTTTAATTTTTGAGTTATCTCTTACTGCTGCGAAGTTTGGTATAGCTATTAATGCTATGATTGCCATTACTGCTAGAACTATGATTAGTTCTATTAGTGTAAAACCTTTTTTCTTTTTGTTGTTTGCTCTTTTTATCATTTTAAATGACCTCCTAATTATTTCTATTTATTTCTAAAGGGTTTCCCCTGTTTAGACCTGTTATTTTGTTTTGACTATGATTTAAATAATTTTGAATATTTGACTTCAATATTATCTGAGCGAATACCATTTGCAGGGTTCTTGAATTTACTTAGGCTATGAGAATGATAAAATCGTTAAGAAATACAACTTGTTTGAGCGCATCCGAGTTGTTGTATTTTAGATTTTCTCATTATCAGGGCCTTTAGTAAATCAAGGTTCCGAAACGATTGAGCGCAGATAATATGAAGTCGTTATTCATATTAGTTAAAAGATAGGCTTGTCCTTTTTACATTACGTTGTACATTTCAAACATTGGAGTTAGGATGGAGATTATTAAAAATCCTACTACTACTCCCATTATCACTAGCATTATTGGGTCTAGGATTGTGGTGAAGGCTTCTATTGCTCTTTCTAACTCTTCGTCGTAGAAGTCTGCTGTTTTGCTTAGTATGTTGTCTAGTTCTCCAGCTTCTTCTCCAATTTTTATCATGGACCCTAGCATTGGTGGAAACAACTGTGATTCTTTTATGGCATCGGATAGTGTATCTCCAGCTAACATTCTTTCTTTTACTGTTTTTAGTTTTACATCTGCATATTTATTTTCTAATACTGCAGATACTACATCTATGGAGCTAGCTATGGATAGTCCTGCTCCTAAAACTGTAGATAAGCCCCTTGAAAATCTTGATACTACAATCTTTTGATTTAAGTCTTTAAAGAGAGACTTTTTCAGTTTATATTTACTGTACATATAAATTCCAGCATCAACTCTCTTGGTGTAATATTTAAAGCCTACTACTATCCCTACAATAACAAGGCCTATTAATACACCGTAGTGCCTGATACCAGCTCCTAGAGATAGTACTATCTTTGTCATGGCTGGAAGGTCTGAACCTGCTGATTCAAACATATCCATAAACATTGGCATTATATAGGTTAGAATAAATACCACTACAAACACTGTTACTGTGGCTAATATGCCTGGATAGATTAATGCATTTTTTAATTTACCATTCATCTTGGTTTGCTTTTCATAGTAAGTGGCCATCCTGTTCATGATGGAATCTAGGGTACCACTTTGTTCACCAACTTGAATCATGCTTATAAGTAAGGGTGGAAATTCATTAGAGTATTTACCCATGGCTACAGATAATTCTTCACCTTTTCTTATATCTTCATCTACTTTTACGAGGACCTCCCTCAGCTTCTTGTTAGGTATTTGTTCTGCTAAAAGACTTATGGCATTAGTTATGGAAACACCAGCTTCTATCATGGTAGCTAGTTGTCTACAAAATATACAAATATCCTTGTTATTAACCTTATTTCTCTTTCCTAGAATAATCTCCTTACCGCCTATAGCTTCCTCAATAGATAGAGGTGAATATCCACTAGATACCATAAGGTTAAGTACCTCTTCCCTACTCCTACATTCATGTACTCCTTGAATAACTTCACCCTTAGAGCTAATAGCCTTATATTTATATTTAGACATAATTTAGTTCTCCTTCCTCTACAAGTTATCCATAAATATTATCTTCATCATTTCTTCCATGGTGGTTTCACCTTTAAGAACTAACTCTCTACAACTATCTGATAAAGTCTTCATACCTTTTTTAACAGCTTCATCCTTTAATTCTTCTGGGTTATTAGATTTTATAATTAAATCTTTTATATCTCTATCTACATTCATTATTTCATAGACTCCAAGTCTGCCACTATAACCAGTATAATTACAGCTAGCACAACCCTTGCCTCTATGAAGAGTTACTTTATCATCACTATTTAAGTTAAGAAGTTTCCTTTCAGCTTCATCACCCTCATAGGCTTCCTTACAGCTTGGACATATTCTTCTCACCAGTCTTTGAGCTATTACTCCTTTTATGGCAGTGGCAACTAAGAAAGGTTCAACTCCCATATCTATAAGTCTTATTACTGAGGATGGTGCATCATTTGTGTGTAGTGTACTAAGAACCAGGTGACCTGTTATGGCAGCTCTTATACCAATTTCAGCAGTCTCGCTATCTCTCATCTCCCCTACCATTACTACATCAGGGTCTTGTCTTAATATAGACCTTAAGCCTGCAGCAAAGGTAAGTCCTACCTTACTATTTACATTTACTTGATTTATTCCATCCATGGAGTATTCCACGGGGTCTTCTACAGTAACTATGTTCTTATTAATATCATTAAGTTCCCCTAAAATAGTATATAGAGTGGTAGATTTTCCGCTTCCTGTAGGTCCTGTTACTAAAATTATTCCATGGGGTGCAGATATGATGTTTTCAAGATTTTTTATATTTTCACTACTCATACCAAGATTATCTTTTCCAATTTTATAGTTACTTCTATCTAGTATTCTTATTACAACCTTTTCTCCTGTGATAAGAGGTATTATAGACACACGCATGTCTATATTTTTATTATTGATTACAGTAACTATTCTTCCATCCTGAGGAATTCTTTTTTCAGCTATGTTAAGATTTGCTAGAATTTTTATTCTAGTAACTATGCCTGGAAGTACATCAATATTTAAAGATGATATTTCTTCTAGCTGACCATCTATTCTATACCTAACTCTTATATATTTTTCATAGGGCTCTATATGAATATCAGAAGCTCTTTGTTCCACTGCATTTTTAAGTAGGGAATCTACTAGCTTTACCGTGGGAGCATTTTTAACTTCATCAATCTTTTCTATATCTTCCGTCTTATTATGAAACACTATCCTAGACCTGGTTATCTCTTCTACAGCACTTTCCACATTTCTATCTGAATAATACTTTTCCGTAGCCTTATGGATGTCATCCTTTGTGGATATATAAGGTTCCACCCTTAGTCCCGTAGTTATAGCTACATCATCCATGGCAAATATATTTAAAGGATCTGATACAGCTACCTTTATTACTCCATCAGCAGTATAAAAAGGAAATAATTCATATTTTCTACATAAGCCTTCGTTAACTAATTTAACAGCCTTAGAATCTACATCTATATTACTTAAGGTTACTCTTTCAATACCTAACTGTTCTTGAAGTACCTCTATAATAATATCCTCTGTTACTATACCTTCATCGATTAATAATTCTCCCAGCTTTTTTCTCTTTACCTTTTGAATCTCTAAGGCTTCTGATAATTGTGACCTGGTAATTTTATTTGCCTTTACTAGCAAGTCACCTAGTCTGACAGTATTCCTTGCCATTTCTCTCCACCTCACCTTTACAATTAATTTATTTATCCTTATCTAAAAGTTTTATACTTCTTTTTATTTCTTAAAACTCCTTATATTAAATGAAATTTAATATATATTGTTCTCCAATGATTAAAACTATATATGCTCCCATAGCTAGGCTTGGTCCTAAAGGAATATACTCATCCTTTGACTTCTTTTTTGATGCAATTAACATAACTGCAATTGTTCCTCCTATAATGAAGGATATGAGTAAAAAGTATATCTCTAATTTCCATCCTAGAAATAATCCACATAATACTGCTATTTCAATATCTCCAACACCCATGCCACCAGTTAAAACATATATTAAACCAATAACACCTAGGCCTATTAATCCCCCAATAATATAGTTAGTTATACTATGGGAATATGCTACATTTTCTATAAGGATAAAGATTATACCCACTGCCATTCCACTATAAACTACACTAGAATACACATCTGTAGTATCATAATCAATAAGGGCTATGACTATTAAAAATAGAGTTAAAAGGGAATACTTAAAAAAGCTTACCCCTATGCCATATCTAAGATATATTCCTACTAATAAAATTCCTGTAAGCCCTTCTACTAATGGGTATCTCATAGAAATCTTAGACTCACAATATCTACATTTACCCTTAAGCCATAGATAACTTACTATTGGAAATAAATCCTTCCATTTCAATCTAGCATCACAATTTCCACAATGGGAAGGTGGACTAATTAATGACTGATTGTTAGGTATTCTATAAATACATACATTTAAAAAACTTCCTATTACTACTCCATATAAAAATACTATAAAACCCATAATTTATTATCCTTTTACATTTATTTCTATTTAGAAACTATTATACTATATTTTTACATATGTGTATATAAAATACACGCAAAAAAACCGACTAAATTTATAATTTAGCCGGTTGTACCATTAACTCAACAACTTTCAAGGTACCCAAATAAAAAAGTTGCATCATTGTATCTAAACTTACTTTAATTTTATACAAATTTATTTTACATTTATATAAATTGGTTTTATTGTTGTATAAATTTATAAATGTTAAACATATTATACTATATTATGTATTATATTTCTATATACTTTCCTTGTTATGTGTTATTTTATTACATCTCTCCTTAAAATCCACTGTTTTAAAGGTTTTTATAGACTTTGTAGATAATTAAATTGATAAAATTTGGAGAGAATTTATGTAAACATTAATTATGGATGTAAAAAAGACTTCCATGAAACTTCATGAAAGTCTTAATTTTATTTAATATTTAATTTTAGTACATTCCGTCCATTCCCATTCCTGGTGCACCTGGCATTGGAACTGGGTTCTTTTCTGGAATATCAACAACAGCAGCTTCTGTTGTTAAGAATGTTGATGCTACAGATGCAGCATTTTGAAGTGCGCTTCTTGTAACCTTAGTTGGGTCAACTATTCCAGCTTTAATCATATCTACATATTCAGCATTTAGTGCATCATAGCCTATTTCTGTAGCTGAATTTCTAACTCTTTCAACTACTACTGAAGCTTCTGCACCAGCATTTGTAGCTATTTGTCTTAATGGCTCTTCTAGAGCTCTTCTTACAATGTTAATACCTACTTGGATTTCTGAAACCTCTGAAGTTAGTTTAGCAACTGCTTCTATTGCATTGATATAAACAGTTCCACCACCTGCAACGATACCTTCTTCAACTGCAGCTTTTGTAGCAGCAAGAGCATCTTCAATTCTTAATTTCTTTTCTTTTAATTCTGTTTCAGTAGCAGCACCAACTTTGATTACTGCAACTCCACCAGCAAGTTTTGCAAGTCTTTCATTTAATTTTTCTTTATCAAATTCAGAAGTTGTATCTTCCATTTGTTTCTTAATTTGATTTACTCTAGATGCTATATTTTCTTTTGCACCTTTTCCATTTACGATAACAGTGTTTTCTTTAGTAACTTTAACACTATCAGCTCTTCCTAACATTTCAATAGTTGCATCTTTAATGTCGTGTCCTAATTCTTCTGAAATTACTGTACCACCTGTAAGTATTGCTATATCTTCAAGCATTTCTTTTCTTCTATCACCAAAGCCTGGAGCTTTAACAGCAACACATGTAAATGTTCCTCTTAATTTATTAACTACTAAAGTAGCTATTGCTTCACCTTCAACATCTTCTGCAATTATTAAAAGTTTTTTACCTTGTTGTACTATTTGCTCAAGAATTGGAAGTAATTCTTGGATGTTAGATATTTTCTTATCAGTTATTAAAATGTATGGATTATCAAGTACAGATTCCATCTTATCTGTGTCAGTTACCATATATGCACTTAAATATCCTCTATCAAATTGCATACCTTCAACAACATCAAGTTCAGTTCCCATTGTTTTAGACTCTTCTACAGCTATAACACCTTCGTTACCTACTTTATCCATTGCTGTAGCTATTAGAGCTCCAACTTCCTCGTCTGCTGCTGATATAGCTGCAACTCTTGCTATGTCTTCTTTTCCATCTACTTGTCTAGAGTATTTTTTTATTTCTTCAACTGCTGTATCTACAGCCATTCTTATACCATTTCTAAGTAACATTGGGTTTGAACCAGCTGTTACATTCTTAAGTCCTTCTCTTATGATAGCTTGAGCAAGTACTGTAGCAGTTGTAGTTCCGTCTCCAGCTACATCGTTTGTTTTGTTTGCAACTTCTTTTACAAGTTGTGCTCCCATATTCTCATATGCATCTTCAAGTTCTATTTCTCTAGCTATTGTAACACCATCATTTGTTATAAGTGGTGAACCGAATTTTTTATCTAATATAACGTTTCTTCCCTTTGGTCCTAAAGTTACCTTAACTGTATCTGCAAGTACGTCAACACCTCTTTGCATTGCTCTTCTTGATTCTTCTCCGAATAAAATACTTTTAGCCATATTCATTTACCTCCTATAATATGCGAATTTCTTAGCTTATCATTAAAATATATTACTTATTCTAATATTGCTAATATGTCTTCTTGCTTTAATATAATATATTCTTGTCCTTGTAATTTAACTTCTGTGCCTGCAAATTTAGAAAATAATACCTTATCTCCTATTTTCACTTCCATCTTAATTTCTCTTCCATGAGAATAAGTTCCTGGACCTACTGCAACGACTTCTGCCTCTTGTGGTTTTTCTTTTGCAGTACCTGCTAGAACTATTCCTCCTTTAGTTATTTCCTCAGATTCTAATCTTTTGATTACAACTCTGTCGCCTAATGGTCTGATATTCATAAAAAACCCTCCTATTGTTAATTATTTATATAATTTTTTTATTTATCTTTATTTATTAGCACTCATGACTATTGAGTGCTAACTACAATATAATAATATATAATTATTATTTTATAAGCAAATCTTTTATTTTAATAGAACCTGGTAAAATAAGCGAATATATTAAAATATCTCACTCATGGTAATATTTTCTCTTATTTCCTCTTATTTTTACCTTTATGCTTTAACGCTCTATGGAAAAAGTCTATAATGCTATGTCCTTTAAGTATTCCAACTAAAAATAAGACTCCTGATACTACCCCTATAATTACCATAGATACATAGTCTCCTCTATGTATCCCGTGACCGAACATGGCAGATGTGATTATCCATGGTAATCTACCAGCAGAAGAATATAATATAAAATCCCTTAAAGTTACATTGGATATACCAGCTACATAAACTAATATATCTTTAGGTATTCCAGGTATAAAGTATATTACAAATATAACTATATTATTACTTCCAGCATCTAATATTCTCTTTATCTTAGTTAAATTATTTTTTTCAATAAGCTTATTTATATACTTTTTCCCAAATAATTTAGCTATAAAATAAGCAACTACACTTCCAAGAATTATACCTACTGCAGAGGCAATTCCTCCTACTAAAGGTCCGAATATATATCCCCCTGCTACTTGAACAACTTCTCCTGGTATAAAGAATATTATTACTTGTATCATTTGTAGCGCTACAAAGGCAATTATACTATAACTACCAAAGGATAGTATTAATTTTTTTAATTCTTCTGGATCTCTAAATACAGTGAATTTCTTGGAAAATTCCCAATAGGCTATTAATAATACTACTATAACTACAGTCCATATTATTCCATTTGTTACATACTTTTTTATCTTATTTTTATTCTCCATACCTTTCCCACCTTGTATACCCTTAGTTTATGTTCTATATATCAACATATTTCTAACTTAATCTATTTTTATATTGTTTTCTCTTGCATAATAAAATAAGTATTGTTGTGCAAATCCAGATAAGCTACCAAACTTATCTCTTGCAAACTCTCTTATTTTAGGCAATGATACATCTGGTGCCACATAAAAGAATTGCATTGCTCTTTTCACCCATACATCCACTGGGAATGCTGAGTATTTCCCCATAGAAAATAGCATTATACAATCTGCTACCTTAGGCCCTACTCCATTAAAATTTTTAAGACCCTCATGACATCCATCATCATCACTTTGTTTTATTACGTTTAAATCATAGGTACCACTACTCAAATCTTCTAGTGCCTTATATATATACTTAGCCCTAAAGCCAACACCTAAGACTTCTATATCTTCTACTGTAGCTCTTCTAAACTCCTCTAAGGTTGGAAAAGCATAATATGTATTTCCCTTGTACTTTATAGATTTGCCAAATACTTTACTTATATTCTCTATAGCTCTTTTTATCATAGGAATTCTATTATTTGCAGATATAATAAAAGATATTAGCATTTCAAAGGGATCTTGTTGTAATATTCTTATTCCTACACCAAATTCTACTGCTTTTTTTAAAAGTTCATCCTTCTCAAATTCTTCTTTTATAGCTGAATAGTCCCTTCCTAGGTCAAAGTAATTTAGCCATATATCATTAAAATCCTTTAAATCTGTATTATATATAATTACATCATTATCCCTTTTCTCAATTTCAATAACTCTTCCAAAGGCTACACCTATATAATTATTATTATCTTGTCTGTTCCATCTAAAACATTGTCCACAATCGAAAATATGGGGAAGTTCAAAATTCTTTACATCCTTTAATATAACTTTTCCACTTTCTTCAATAGCTTCTTTAAAGTCCATCCATATCAACCTCCTTGAAATAACATTTATGGGATGCTAGTTTAAAAATAGTGCTAAGGATATTCTCAGCACTAAGTTTTAAAATTATTCTCAATTACTGTTTATTTCTCTCTCTTGTTACTATGTTGTCTAGTATAACTGCACCTTTTTCTATTATATTAAGACATCTTATTTCATCATTTCTATATAATTCCTTTAATTTATCACAATTTAGTGAATTACATTCTTTATTAAAGTTTTCAATGAATTCTTGAGTAAGGGTTTTTACATAATCACTTTCATGGGCTCTTTCCTTTGTAAATAAGATACCTAAAGCAGAAATTGCTCCTGTGATAACTCCACAAGTGGATTCTACACCCATTCCCCCACCGAAAGCAGCCATGGTTTTAAAAGTTTCTTTACTTAAGTTTAAACCATATTCTTCATTAGCAGCATATAGCATAGTCTCTGCACAGTTTAAATCATATTCTTCTCCATAATATTTTTTTACTACATCCAATAACATATTTATGCACCTTACTTTCCTATTAATTAGTCCTAACCTTCAGAGAAGCTAAGAACTCTGTTTATTTAGTTTTAGTCATAAATCTATAACTCCAAAAATTTCTTTAAATGTATTAGAAATCTACTAGTTTTCAGTTTCATTATACTATATTTATCATATAAAAAAGCCATATTTTAAAGAATTTCACATAACTTTAAAATATGGCTTGATTTTTTGAAGATTCCTTATTTACTTAATTGCTCATCAATAGCTTTAGCAGCTTTTTTACCAGCTTCCATAGCAAGTATAACTGTAGCTGCACCTGTTACAGCATCTCCACCAGCATATACTTTTTCTTTTGAAGTAAGTCCTGTTTCTTCCTCTGCAACTATGCATTTATATTTATTAGTTTCTAAGCCTTTAGTTGTAGCTGGAATTAATGGGTTTGGTGAAGTTCCTAGTGACATGATAACAGTGTCACAGTCTAATGTAAACTCAGAACCTTCTATTACTTGTGGTCTTCTTCTTCCAGATGCATCTGGCTCTCCAAGTTCCATTCTTACACATTTCATTCCCTTAACCCAACCATTTTCATCCCCAAGAATTTCTGTAGGATTAACTAATAAATCAAGGATAACTCCTTCTTCTTTA
This sequence comes from Clostridium sp. UBA4395, assembly GCF_002390995.1. Classification (NCBI taxonomy): domain Bacteria; kingdom Bacillati; phylum Bacillota; class Clostridia; order Eubacteriales; family Clostridiaceae; genus Clostridium; species Clostridium sp. UBA4395. The sequence goes on along the minus strand of NZ_DGRF01000037.1, from coordinate 36,025 downwards.
GCGTGATGTACTTCTTCTACTCTAGCTGGAAGTTCAGCTTCACTTCTTCTATAAACTATATGTGTTTCTGAACCTAGTCTTAAAGCTGTTCTAGCAGCATCCATAGCAACGTTACCACCACCAACTACTGCAACACATTTACCAGATTTAATTGGAGTAGCATACTCATCTTTAAATGCCTTCATTAAGTTATTTCTAGTTAAGAATTCATTTGCTGAGAATACTCCATTTAAGTTTTCTCCTGGAATTCCCATAAACTTAGGAAGTCCTGCTCCTGATCCTATAAATACAGCTTCAAATTTTTCATCATTCATTAATTCATCTATTGTAACTGTTCTACCAACAACTACATTTGTTTCTATTTTAACTCCTAATTTTCTTAGGTTGTTTACTTCATGCTTAACAACGGTATCCTTTGGTAATCTAAACTCAGGAATTCCATAAAGCAAAACTCCACCTGGCTCATGTAAAGCTTCAAATACAGTTACGTCATAACCCATTTTAGCAAGCTCCCCAGCGCAAGTTATTCCTGATGGGCCTGAACCAATTACAGCAACTTTTTTATTTTTCTTTTCAATCTCTTTAGTCAAATCCACATTGTTATTTCTTGACCAGTCTGCTACAAATCTTTCTAATTTCCCTATAGCAACAGCTTCGCCTTTTATTCCAAGAACACATTTGCTTTCACATTGTAATTCTTGAGGACAAACTCTTCCACATACTGCTGGAAGTGCTGTATATTTATCTAAAGCCTTTGCAGCTTGTGCAAATTCTCTTTCTTTTACATGATGAATAAACTCTGGTATATCTATTGCAACTGGACATTTAGATACACATGGTTTGTTTTTACAATTTAAACATCTTGAAGCTTCTTGAACTGCTTCTTCTTCAGTGTAACCAAGACAAACTTCTTGAAAGTTAGTTGCTCTTACCTTTGGATCTTGTTCTTGTATCGGAGTTCTTTTCATTCTATCCATTAGTTATTTCCTCCTATTTTGCATCCTTTTTGTATAGAATCCTTTTGTATTTCTTCTGTCTTATACATAGTTGTTCTTTTTAATGCTTCATCGAAGTTTACTTTATGTCCATCAAATTCTGGTCCATCAACACAAGCAAATTTAGTTTCTCCATCAACAGTTATTCTACAAGCACCACACATACCTGTTCCATCAACCATGATTGGGTTCATACTAACTATTGTTTTTATACCTAATTCTTCTGTTAATTTACATACAAATTTCATCATTATCATTGGTCCTATAGCAATTACTGTATCGTATTTATTGCCTTCTTCAACCAAAGATTTTAATCTATTAGTAACCATTCCTTTAAATCCATAGCTACCATCATCAGTTGCTACATAAACATTGCCTGCAACATTTTTCATATCTTCTTCTAAAATAACCATTTCTTTATTTTTAAATCCCATGATTACGTCAGCTTTAATTCCGTTTTCATGTAACCATTTTACTTGAGGATATACTGGTGCAGCTCCAACTCCACCTGATATAAACATTATTTTTTCATTTTTTAGCTTATCTTTGTCTTCTTCTAAAAGTTCAGAAGGCATCCCTAAAGGTCCAACAAAGTCAAAGAAAGAATCCCCTTCTTCATATTGTTCCATAGCTTTTGTAGTACATCCAATTGTTTGTACAACTATTGATACTGTTCCATTTTCTACATCTGTGTCACATACTGTTAAAGGTACTCTCTCACCCTTTTCATCCATTCTTATTATAATGAATTGACCTGGACGAGCTGATTTAGCTACTCTTGGAGCTAAAATCTTCATCATAAATATTGAAGGTGCCAAAATTTTCTTTTCAACAATTTTATACATAGTACTTTCCTCCGTATTTTAAACATATTTTGTTTTTATATGAATTTAATATTTCACCATTTTAATTCATATCCTTTGCCAAATATAATATTATACTATTTTCATTGAAATTTATATATGAACATTAGATATTTATTTAACATAGTGGTTACAAACGCAAAAATAAACAGCGCAATAATGATAGGATTCTTTACCACATTACACTTGTCCAATAAACTAACTTAAATCTCCATATATCCTTAAATAATACGACTTAAATCCTTTACATGAATATACATTGTGTCGGTTACACTTATATTTTATAATTTTATTTAATTATAGTCAACCATATAGTAAATTAAATATTATAAATTTTCAAGCAAATAAATCCATTTTTTATAAACATCCTCTTGAATTCCAGTTATTCTTCCAAACTTCTGATGATTCCTTTTAAACTATACTCCTTTTATTTTTAAAAATCTACAATAAATTATAAAATGCATTGTTATAATTTTATCTATCTTTTATTTTTTTAATTATATTTAATTTATTTTCACATAAAGAAAAGAGTAAAGATAAATTATTCTTTACTCTTTTATTATAATATTTTTATGATATTATTATTTACTATAATCGAAGAATCCTTTTCCAGTTTTTCTTCCTAATTGTCCAGCTCTAACGAATTTTCTAAGTAGGCTGTGTGCTCTGTATTTTGAATCTCCAGTTTCTTTATATAATACATCCATGATTGCTAAGCAAACATCTAGTCCAATTAAGTCACCTAAAGCAAGAGGTCCCATTGGATGATTTGCTCCAAGCATCATAGCTTTATCTATATCTGCAGCACTTGCAATACCTTCTGCATAGATGCAAACAGCTTCATTTATCATAGGTACTAAAATTCTGTTTACTACAAATCCTGGAGCTTCTTCTACTTGAACTGGCTCCTTAGATATGTTAATAACTAATTCATGCATTGCATCATATGTTTCTTGTGATGTTCCCATTCCTTTTATGATTTCTACAAGTTTCATAACTGGAGCTGGGTTAAAGAAGTGTAGTCCTATAACTTTATCAACTCTCTTTGTAGCAGTAGCAATTTCAGTTATAGAAAGTGAAGATGTATTTGTAGCCAGGATTGCTTCTGGTTTACATATTTCATCTAATTCTTTAAAAATTTGTTTTTTGATTTCCATATTTTCTACTGCAGCTTCTATTATTAAATCTACATCATCTAATAAGCTTAATTCTGTAGTTCCACTAACTCTTGATAAAATTTCTTCCGCTTGTTCTTCTGTTATTTTACCTTTTGTAGCAAGTTTTTTAATATTTTTTTCTATCATTCCAAGACCTTTTTGTACGAATTCATCCTTTATATCTCTAACTATTACCTCATATCCTTTAGCGGCAAAAGCTTGAGCTATTCCTGATCCCATTGTACCTGCGCCTAAAACACATATCTTTTTCATATTAAACACTCCTAACATAATTTTGTATTATGGATTATAGACTATTACAAATCTATATTACCACATTTTTATATATTTATATTTATATTTATCAAAAATAACTCAATAAATATAAATATATGTATACAATTTTCAACGAAATTAGACTTTTATTCAATATTTAACAAATGAGGGGTATATACATCTCCGTATATCCCCTCATCTTATGTTAATTAGTGTACTATAAAATTCAATTAATCTAAAGTCTTATAAATTTACTATTTGTTCATTTCTTTATATTGAGCTATCATTTCTGGAATAACTTTAGCAAAGTCTCCTACTAAAGCTACGTCAGCAGCTTTCATGATTGGAGCATCTGAATCTTTGTTAATAGCTATGATATAGTTAGAATCTTGCATTCCAGCTAAGTGTTGGATTGCTCCAGAAATTCCGCAAGCTATATATATAGTAGGTCTTACAGTTTTTCCTGTTTGTCCTACTTGAACTGCTTTTTCTACCCAGCCATTATCAACAGCCGCTCTTGATCCAGCTAAAGTTCCTCCCATTACGTCTGCAAGTTCTTGAAGTAAAGCGAAGTTTTCTTTACAGCCAACTCCTCTTCCTCCTGAAACTACGATATCAGCTTCAGTAATATCTACCATTTCTTTTACTGATTTAACAACTTCCATAGTTTCTGTTCTTATATCAGAAGCTGATAATTGAACGTCAAATTTTTCAACTTGGAAAGCTCTGTTTTCATCTTTAGCTAACTTTTCGAAAACTCCAGGTCTTACTGTAGACATTTGTGGTCTATGATCTCCACAAACGATTGTAGCCATTAGGTTTCCACCGAAAGCTGGTCTTGTCATTAATAAGTTGTTGTTTTCTGGATCTACATCAAGTGATGTACAGTCAGCTGTAAGACCTGTTGAAAGTCTTCCCGCAACTCTTGGTCCTAAATCTCTTCCAATGAAGCTAGCTCCAATGAATAGGATTTCTGGTTTTTTAGCGTTTACAACTTCGTTTATAACTTTTGTATATCCATCAGTTGAATAGTGAGTTAGTAACTCATTGTCGCATACTAATACTTTATCTGCTCCAAAAGCTCCTAATTCTTTAGTCATTTCTTCTATATTTTTGTGTCCAAGTAATAATGCTGTAAGTTCTACTCCTAACTTGTCAGCTATTTCTCTTCCTTTTCCTAATAATTCTAAAGCAACCTTTTGTAATTCTCCGTCTCTTTGCTCTGCAAAGACCCATACACCTTTATAATCTGCTATATTCATGGTAATTTCCTCCTTAACTATATCTTAGATGAAGTGTTTTTCTTTTAGTTTTGAAAGCGCAATTGAAGCTGCTTCTTTTGGTGATACTTCAAATATTTCACCTTGTCCTTTAGCTTCTTTAGTCATTGATTTTTTAACCTTTGTAGGTGATCCTTTAAGACCAAGTAGGTTAACATCAACATTAATGTCTGCTACAGTCCATACTTTAACTTCTTTTTCTTTAGCCATTGCGAATATGTTTTTAATGTTCATATATCTTGGCACGTTTAAAGTTTCGATTGCAGTTAATAGAACTGGAGTGTTAACTCTGATATTTTCATATCCATCTTCCCAAGCTCTTCTTACGTTTAATACGCCTTCTTTTTCTTCGCTAACTGCTTCAACATAAGTTATTTGAGGCATTCCTAAGTGTTCAGCAATTTCTGGTCCAACTTGTGCAGTATCTCCATCAATCGCTTGTCTTCCAGCGAATATTATATCATAATCTAAGTTTTTAATAGCTGCAGCTAAAGCGTGAGATGTAGCTAATGTATCAGCTCCAGCGAAAGCTCTATCTGTAACTAGTATAGCTTCGTCTGCTCCCATTGCTAATGCTTCTTCTAAAGCTACTTTTGCTTGTGGAGGTCCCATTGTTATAACAGTTACATGTCCACCATAAGTATCTTTTAATTGTAAAGCTCCTTCTAAAGCGTTTTTGTCATCTGGGTTTATTATTGAAGGAACACCATCTCTTATAAGAGTTCCTGTTTTTGGATCTATTTTAACTTCATTTGTATCTGGTACTTGTTTTACACAAACAACTATTTTCATCTTTCACTACCTCCTATTTCAATACGCTTCCTGCGATAACCATTCTTTGAACTTGAGAAGTTCCTTCGTAGATTTCAGTTATCTTAGCATCTCTCATCATTCTTTCAACTGGATATTCTTTAGTGTATCCATATCCACCAAATAATTGAACCGCCTTAGTTGTAACATCCATAGCTACTTCTGAAGCATATAATTTAGCTCTAGCAGCATCTACTGAGTATGGCATACCCATATCTTTTTTATATGCAGCTTTGTATACTAAAAGTCTAGCAGCTTCAATTTGAACATCCATATCAGCAACCATCCATTGAAGTCCTTGGAATGCTGCTATTGATCTTCCGAATTGTTTTCTTTCTTTCATGTAAGCAACAGCTTCATCTAAAGCTCCTTGAGCTAGTCCTAAAGCTTGAGCTGCTATACCAATTCTTCCTCCATCAAGAGTTTGCATTGCAACAGCAAATCCTTTTCCTTCTTTTCCAAGTAAGTTTTCTTTTGGAACTATGCAGTTTTCAAATACTAATTCAGTAGTAGATGATGCTCTTATTCCTAACTTCTCTTCCACTTTTCCTATTGAGAATCCAGGGAAATCCTTTTCAACTATGAAAGCAGATATTCCTCTAGTTCCTTTTGATTTATCAGTCATTGCAAATACTACGAAGATATCAGCAACTCCACCGTTAGTTATGAATATTTTTGAACCGTTTAATACGTAGTGATCTCCTTCAAGTACAGCTGTTGTTTGTTGTCCAGCAGCATCAGTACCTGCGTTTGGCTCAGTAAGACCAAATGCACCTAGTTTTTCACCCTTTGCAAGTGGTGTTAAATATTTTTCTTTTTGCTCTTGAGTACCAAATTGATATATTGGTGCTCCACATAAAGAAGTGTGTGCAGAAACTATAACTCCTGTAGTTCCGCAAACTTTAGAAAGTTCTTCTACAGTTATAGCATAAGATACGTTATTTCCACCTGCTCCACCGAATTCAGTTGGGAATGGAATTCCTAACATGTTGTATCTAGCCATTTGCTCTACGTTTTCCATTGGGAATCTTTCTGTAACATCTATTTCAGCTGCTATAGGTTTTACTTCATTAATAGCAAACTCCCTTACCATTTGCTTTACAAGTTCTTGTTCCTTAGTTAATGAAAAATTCATTATAATACCTCCTACTTATACGATTATCTATTTCGATTATCTATTCTTAAAATTCTTGTCTCTCTTTTCAACAAAAGCTGTCATACCTTCTTTTTGGTCTTCAGTAGCAAAACATATTCCAAATGCTTCAGCTTCATATAATACTGCACTATCAATATCCATTTGCAAGCCTCTATTGATAGCCGCTTTACATTGGCTTATAGCTATAGGAGCATTCTTAGCTATTTTATTAGCCATAGCTTTTGCTTCATCTAAAAGTGTCTCTGGTTCTACTACCTTGTTTACTAATCCAATTCTTAAAGCTTCTTCAGCATTGATCATGTCACAAGTATAAATTAATTCTTTTGCAATTCCTTCACCTACAAGTCTTGATAACCTTTGAGTTCCGCCAAACCCAGGAGTTATTCCAAGCCCTGCTTCTGGTTGTGCAAACTTAGCTTTAACTGATGCAATTCTAATATCACAAGCCATTGCAAGTTCACATCCACCACCTAATGCAAAACCATTAACTGCAGCTATAACAGGTTTTTCAAGTTTTTCAATTTTTCTAAAAACCCCATTCCCAAGAATACCAAATTCTTTACCTTCAATAGCATTCATTTCTTTCATTTCCGAAATGTCAGCTCCAGCAACGAAAGCTTTACCTTCTCCTGTAAGAATAACTGCATAAATTTCTTTATCCCCAGAAATTTCTTGGATAACACAATCAATTTCTTTTAAAGTTTCTGTGTTTAAAGCATTTAATGCTTTAGGTCTGTTTAGTTTAACCAAAGCCACATTTCCTTCTTTTTCCAAGACTATGTTCTTATAATCCATTTCTAAAATCCCCCATGCAATTTTTCAGGTGTTAGCCGCCATAAATCGTTATTATTTTAACAAAATAGTGATTAAGGTTCTAATACCTTAATCACTATTATAGACTGTTTATAATTCTTTTTCAACCTAATTTATATTTTATTTATGTTTTTTAATGAATCTTTTTACTTAATTCATATAATTAAATTCAAAAAATTCCTGACAATACAAATTTTAAGAAATTTGTATTGTCTTTTTTTAGCATTATAGGAATTCTTCTTCTTTTTCACGCTCATTTAATAAGTAACTTAAAGTCATTAAACTTTCATTAAGATGTACATTCTCTACGATAACATCTTCGCTAACCTTTAGATCTATAGGTGCAAAATTCCATATTCCCTTTACGCCATTCTTTGTTACCACATCTGCTACCCCTTGGGCTCTATTTTTAGGAACACAAATTATAGCTATGTTAATCTTTTCTCTCTGTAAGAAACTATCTAACTCATCCATATCTCTAATTTCAATATCTCTTATTTTAAGTCCAATAAGTTTTACATTTACATCAAAAATACCTTTAAGATTAAATGCCATCTTATCAAAGGTTGTATAATTGGCAATTGCTTGACCTATATTTCCAGCTCCAATTATTACAGTGTTATACTCTTTATTAAGGCCTAATATAATAGATATTTGATATAATAATTCTTTAACATTATATCCATAACCTTGTTGACCAAAATCTCCAAAACAATTTAAATCCTGTCTTATTTGTGAAGCTGTAAACCCAATTCTTTCACTTAGTTCTTTAGAGGATATTCTATCAACTTCATTCTTATCTAATTCGCGCAAATATCTGTAGTACTTAGGTAGCCTTTTTATTACAGCCATAGAAATGCTTCTTTTCTTCTCCACCTCTTATCAACTCCTTATATATATTCTTTATATATTTCTTATTTATTCTTTTTGTCTTCTATTTTTATGCTTATTCATACTATAATTCTCTATTAAATATTATCTAAAATAAATATTCTAATCTCATATTCAACTGAGATTTTATTCATATAGATATTATACTATATTACTATTGATTTGTTATATATTTTTTAATAAATAAACTATAATGCTATATTGTACATTTAAAATACTTTATTGTATATATAAATTATAAATTTTTTAACTTTTTATCATAAGTAATATATAAAATCTCATAAACTTAATTTTTATACCAATTTTACTTTTCTTTGTATTATATATAACAATGTTTCCTATTACTCACAATACCCATTCCTCCACTGTACTATACAAATTATTTTAAATTTCTAACTTTCATGTTAAAATGCTAGTAGGACGGTGAAATAAATGATAGTTTTAAGTTGTAAAAATATAAGTAAATACTTCGGAATAGATATGATTTTAAAAGATATTACCTTCAACGTAAATGAAGGTGAAAAAATAGGATTAATAGGTGCTAATGGTGCGGGTAAATCAACCCTGTTTAAAATTTTAACCAATCAAATGGAATATGATAGTGGTGAGCTATATATAGATAAATCAAAGGAACTTGGATATCTTTCTCAAAACCTTTCTCTAGATTCAGATAATACCATATATACTGAACTTCTTTCTGTGTTTAAGTCACTTATAGATATGGAGGAAAGATTACACAATTTAGAAGAGAAGATGAAGGAACCTTATGATGATGCTAAAGAAGATTATCACAACAAGATTATACGTGATTATACTACTTTAACGGAGGTTTACGAAAATCGTGGTGGATACACTTATAAAGGTGAAATTAGTCGTGTACTTAAAGGCCTAGGCTTTACAGAAGTTGATTTTGATAAATCCATATCTATATTAAGCGGTGGTCAAAAGACTAGAGTTGCTTTATGTAAGCTCCTTCTTAGAAAACCTGAAATCTTGCTTCTAGATGAGCCTACAAACCACCTTGACCTTGATGCAATAGAATGGTTAGAGAACTACCTAAAAGAAGTTAAAGGCACAATTATAGTAATTTCCCATGATAGATTCTTCTTAGATGCTATCACTAATAAAACTATAGAACTTATAGGTGGAACTACACAGTGCTATAACGGAAATTATACAGCCTTTATCGACCTTAAAGAGAAAAATAAAGAAGTTATGCAGAAGGCTTACGACCTTCAACAAGCAGAGATTAAAAGACAAGAAGAAATCATAACTAAGTATAAGTCCTTTAATCGTGAGAAAAGTATAAGAGCTGCCGAAAGTCGCCAAAAGGCCTTAGATAAGATAGAAAGAATAGAAGCACCTATCAAAGATGCAAAGGCTTCAAAAATAAAGTTTGAAACACAAATAAAAAGTGGTAATGATGTTCTTTATGTAGAAAATTTAAGTAAAAGTTTTGGTGAAAAACTTCTATTTGAAGGTTTAAATATGGATATTAAACGAGAAGAAAAAATTGCTCTTATAGGCGAAAATGGCCGTGGCAAAACTACTTTATTTAGAATAATCATGGATAAAATACCTTCAGATAATGGGATTAAGGTGTTAGGTAAAAACGTATTTGTTGGATATTACGATCAAGAGCAATCTAATTTAAACTTTAATAAAACTATTTTAGATGAGGTGTGGGATGATTTCCCTCATATGACTACCACGGAGATACGCTCGGCTCTTGCAGCCTTCTTATTTACAGGAGATGACGTATTTAAGTCCATATCCACTCTTAGTGGTGGAGAGAAATGTAGAATTAATTTACTAAAACTAATGCTTTCTAAAGCTAATTTCCTTCTTCTAGATGAACCTACAAACCACTTAGATATTATCTCTCGTGAGGCCTTAGAAGATGCAATCTTAAACTATGATGGCACAATAATTCTCATATCCCACGATAGATACTTCTTAAATAAAATTATAAACAAAATCTTTGAACTTAATGAAGATGGAGTGAAGGAATACTTAGGCAACTATTCCTATTACGTAGAGAAAAAGAAAAACCCGTTAAGGTTTGAGGATATAGAGGAAAGTTCAGGGATTACTAAGACTCAGTTAAAGCTAGATAAAAAGAAAAAACGTGAAGCTGAAAAAGCTGAAAAAGAAAAAGCTAATATTCTTAAAAACATTGAAAATAAAATAGCAGCTACTGAGGAATCTCTTGAAGGGCTTCAAGGGCAGCTATGCCTTGAAGAAGTCTATTCAAACCCTGAAAAAAGCATAGAAATAAATAAAGAAATACAAAAAACTGAAGAAGAACTTCAAAGCCTATATGAGCAATGGGAAGAACTAGCTTAGGAACTTCTTCAAAATAAAATAAATTAAACTAAATAAATGATGAGGATGCACTTATATTATTAAAGTACATCCTCATCATTTTATATAAGATTAATGATTTATTTTGCAAAAGCTCATTATTTATTTTAATCTATCTTTGCACATGTTGTAAAAATACTTATGCATTGATAAGTCCTTTGTTAACTCTGGATGAAATGATGTTGCTAGCATATTGTTTTCTCTGCATGCTATTATTTTTTCATCTAAGCTAAATAGGACCTTTACCCCTTCATGCGCTTTTTCAACGTAAGGAGCTCTTATAAATACTAGAGGTATTTTTTCTTCACTGACACCTCCCACTATTTCATCCGTTATAAAGCTGTCTAATTGAGAGCCATAGGCATTTCTTCTTACCTCTATACCCATAACACCTAAATGGTTGTAATCACTTCCCAAGATGGATTTAGCGAGAATTATCATACCTGCACAGGTTCCCCATACTGGCATCCCACTTTCAATTTTGCTTTTTAATGGAGATAGCATCTTAAAATCCCTTAATAGTTTTCCTATGGTAGTACTTTCTCCTCCTGGAATTATAAGGCCATCTATATCCTCTAGGTCCTTCACATTCTTCACTCTTAAGGCTGTGGCTCCACTTATATTATTAATCTTGTCTACATGTTCTATTACAGCTCCTTGTAAATCCAGTACGCCTATAGTTATCATTGTACTACCATCCTCTTGATGCATATAATTTACCATCTGGTATATCCTTAGTATTTATACTGTCCATAGGTTCTCCTAAGTCCTCAGAAACTTGTGATAAGATTTCAGGATTATTATAGTTTGCTACAGCATGAACTATAGCCTTAGCTCTTTTTTCTGGATCCGCTGATTTAAATATACCAGAACCAACGAAAACTCCATCACTTCCAAGTTGCATCATTAAAGCTGCATCAGCTGGGGTAGCTACTCCACCGGCAGCAAAGTTAACTACTGGTAGTCTTCCATGGTTGTGAACATAAACTATTAATTCATATGGTGCACCCATTTCTTTAGCTATAGTCATAAGCTCTTCCTTTGGTGTGTTTTGTACTTTTCTTATTTCACTCATCATAGTTCTCATATGTCTTACAGCTTCTACAACATCTCCAGTACCAGCTTCTCCTTTAGTTCTTATCATGGAAGCACCCTCACCTATTCTTCTTAATGCTTCTCCTAAGTTTCTAGCTCCACATACAAAAGGTACTTTAAATCCTTTTTTATCTATGTGAAATAAATCATCCGCTGGAGTTAATACTTCACTTTCATCTATATAATCAATCTTAATAGCTTCTAATATTTGCGCCTCTACAAAATGACCTATTCTTACCTTTGCCATTACTGGAATAGATACAGCCTCTTGAATTTCTTTTATCATCTTAGGATCTGACATTCTAGCAACTCCACCTTGTTTTCTAATGTCAGAAGGCACACGTTCCAAAGCCATTACAGCAACCGCTCCTGCTTTCTCTGCAATTATAGCTTCTTCAGCATTAACTACATCCATTATTACTCCACCCTTTAGCATTTCTGCTAGGTTTTTGTTTAACTCTGATCTTGTATTCATTTATATTCCCCCTACAGTATAGTACAAAACTTAATTGTATGCATATTTTGTATCTATATATTTAATCTTTACAATACAATTATTCCATAAATATAACATTTAATCAATACAATTTCTTTAATTTTGTTATTTTGCATTATTAGTATGGGTACAATATAGCTATTTAACCATATATCTATCTATGTATAATAACATTTAAATAGATTCATAGTTAAATAGTTATTGTATTTATAAGGAAACTCCTTCTCACATTCATTTTCAATAGGAACTCCTTTTCACATACGTTCTAAGGAGTAAGTTCGAACTACTAAATCAAAGATTTAGATTCTCACTTATTTTTACTTAGCCAAATCATAGATTTGGAGTAATGTCACTAACGTGACTTTTCGCTTTGCTCTCAATGTAACTCCTTCTCATCTTCATTCGAATGAGTATTTTTTACTTAGCCAAATCGTAGATTTGGAGTAAAAAATAAAGTAGAATGAATTTCTTCATTCTACTTATATACCCTATAATTTTATTTCACGTAACCCTTTTAGTTTTTTATCCCTATAAACTAAATATATATAAACATTAAACTAGACTTTTAAACATTAAACTTTTTTAAATTAAACTAACTTTCTTTCAACTATTTCAGTTACTGCAAAGCTAGCAACGTCATCTGCATATTTTCCTGGTCCGAATCCTGCATCGTATCCTAATTCTTTAGCAAGTTCGTGAGTTATTCTTGGACCACCACAGATTAATACAACTTTATCTCTTAAACCTTCTGCCTCTAATAACTCGACAAGGTTAGTAAGGTTTTGGATGTGTACATCCTTTTGTGTAACTGTTTGAGATACTAGAAGAACGTCAGCTTTTAGCTCGATAGCTTTCTTAACGAACTCTTCGTTTTCTACTTGGCTTCCTAGGTTGTAAGCTTCGATACCTTTGTATCTTTCAAGACCATAGTGACCAGCGAAACCTTTCATGTTCATGATAGCATCGATTCCAACTGTGTGAGCGTCTGTTCCTGTTGAAGCTCCTATGATAACTACATCTCTTCCGATGTGCTCTTCAATGTATTCTCCAACTTCTGACATAGACATAGTATCTACTTCTACAGTTTGAACATGAATTTCTTCATAGTTAACAGTATGAGTTAATGAACCATATACTACATAGAATGTAAACTCTTTATCTAATGATCCGTGATGAGCAACGTTTGGATCTTTAAGTCCCATTGATTTTGCAAGTTGAATAGCAGCTTCTATTCCTCTTTCATCATCTTTAACTGGTAAAGTAAGACTCACTTGAACCTTTCCATCGTTCATAGTATCTCCATAAGGTTTAAGCTTAGTTAGATCTAAATTAGTATCGTAATCTCTAACTTCTGTTGAATATAATCCACCACTCATTATCTGTTTCCTCCTAACATTAAATCTATAAATGGGTTGAAGTAATTAGCTTCCTTCTCAACAACTCCATCTAATCCTTTTCCTCCGTTTAGAGGTCTCTTAATACCTGCAAATTTACCTTGCTCTAAAGTACTGAATAAACCTTCTTTTTCTATTACAGATAATAAATCAGCAGCTTTTCCTAGAACTTCATCAACTCTTGTTTCCATTATTCCACCTTTTTTGAAAGTGATTTCTGAACCAAGGTCTTTCATTGTATGGAATATATATTGTGCATTATCAATAGATAGTGCTCTATCACTCATAAATGGAGTGTGTATAGCTTCTGTTAACATTCCTAATAAGTGTAATTTTTGGCTAGTCATTATTGTAACCATGTTAAATAATGCATCTTGTACTTGACCCTTGAATATATCTCCAGTCATGAACTTAGTTGGAGGCATGTATTTAAGTGGTGCTTTAGGGAATATTTCTCTAGCCATTTGTGCTTGAGCAAGCTCATATAGGAATCCATTTTCAACATTTGGGTTTATTTCAAATGCGTGTCCTAGACCCATTTGCTCTTCTGGAAGTCCTGCAACTAAAGCAAATTGCTCATTGATGAATTGAGAAGCAAGCACTGTGTGAGCTTCTTCAACAGCATCAGCAGTTGTTAAGTAGTTATCTTCACCAGTGTTGATTATAACTCCTGCAAAACCATTGATTACTCTTGAGAAATATTGGTCAACTATAGTTCTTTGCATGTTGATATCTCTGAAAAGAATTCCGTATAATGCATCGTTAAGCATTACGTCAAGTCTTTCCATAGCTCCCATAGCAGCTATTTCTGGCATACATAATCCTGAACAGTAGTTACATAATCTGATGTATCTTCCTAATTCTTCTCCAACTTCATCTAAAGCTGATCTCATAAGTCTGAAGTTTTCTTGAGTTGCAAAAGTTCCTCCGAATCCTTCAGTTGTTACTCCGTATGGAACGTAGTCAAGTAAGCTTTGTCCTGTTGTTCTAATAACAGCTATAACGTCTGCACCTTGTTTTGCAGCAGCTTTAGCTTGAATTATATCTTCATAGATATTTCCTGTAGCAACGATAACATAAAGGTATGGACCTGTTTTATCGCCGAATTTTTCAAGGTAAGCTTCTCTCTCGCCTCTGTTAGCTTTGATTGTAGCTACCATGTTTTTAGCAACTTTTTCAACTGCCATTTTTATTTCAAACATATCTTTCATAGGTAGTTTAGTTAAATCTAATTCATTTTTAGCTACTTTTTCTGCTATTTCTTGTGGAGTTAATCCAGTGTTAACCATAGCATTACCTACTAATACAGCAACTCCAACAGATAATCCGTTTCCAGCTTTAATGTTTTCTACAACTACGTTTGGTAGTGGTACTCCAAATTCATCTACGCCATCTATACCTAATAATCTACATACAGTTCTTTCTACAGCTACTGTAGTATGTCTGTCTATGAACTTTTGAGTGTCTTGAGCTATATTCTTTGATGATTCTCTAGCTTTAGCAACTAGATTTAAATCTAAATTTAATTTACTTTCCATTGTACTCCTCCTCATAATATGTTTTCGCTATATTCACTATGTCTTTTTCTAATCCTAATAGCATCGCTATATTTAGCGCATCCTTAGGTACTTGATTTGTCTTAGATACTCTTTCAAGTTTATATTCCATATGCTCTTGGATAATTTCAACTGAATGAGTCTTATTAAGATCAATCTTATATTTTAGTTTCTCAAAGTCTATATTTTTTAGTCCTACAACTTGATAATGAACCATAGGTTCTTCTACCACACCATCATAATGGGTAGATATTATACTAGCAGTGTTAAATTTTTGTAGATAATTTGCAAGAGATTTTACAAGGTAATATCCTTCTTTAGGGTTTGTTCCCCTAGCGAACTCATCAAGAGCTACAAATCCATCTCCACGTTTTACACACTCTACCACTTCTTTTAATTTAATTATCTCAGCTCCAAAAGTACTCAATCCCTTAGATATAGATTGCATATCGTCTGAAACAAAATGAATAAAATCTAATACTGGATAAGTTGCTTTTTTTGCAAATACAAAGAAGCCCAATTGTCCAAGAAATAGGTTTAAAACAATAGTCTTTAATGCTACACTCTTTCCTCCCATATTAGCTCCAGTTATCACTGTGGTTCCTCCATGAAGCTGTATATTAACAGGAGAGAATGCTTTTCCTTTTTTCTTAAGGATCGCTTCAATTTCAGGATTTATTCCATCCTCTATATCAATATTCATCTCTTTAACTATGTTAGGTTTAACACAATTGTATTTAATCGCAATGCTTGCCTTTGCCATTAATAAATCTAAAATACCTACCACTTTTAAATTTTCTGATATATATCTACTAAAGGAGGACAATTTAGAAGTAAGTTCTTTTCTAATATGTAACTCTTCTTCTTCCTCTTGAATAACAATATCTAATCGCTCTTGTTTTAACTTTTCAATAAGACCTTCATCATTGCAAGAAAAAATTGCTTTTTCCTTTTCACCTTTTAGTTTTCTTATCTGAGAAAGTTTTTCACTATATTCTTCATAAATATAGAATGTAGATAAACGTTTTTTGCTTGGGTCTAATATATCTATTACTTCTTCTAGGGAATGAAGCTTAATTTTACCTACAGATAAATTAATATTATCTAAGACTAATTTAAGCTCTTCCAAAAGCATAGATACATATTTAACCTCATAAAGTTCAACTTCATCTAATATTTCTACCTTCTCTGCTCTTCTTAATGTATTTCTTATATCTTTAATCTTGTGTAGAAGTCTTACTATATCGTTAAACTCATCATGATATTCATTCATATGACCTATCATCAGCTCAACGTTAGTAAGCTCTTCTACCAATTTATCATACTCATTAATTCTAAAAGGCTTTATCAGCTTCTTTTCCTCAGTACCATAAGGAGTTATTATACCAAGCTCATCCATGATAAAGGAAAACCCTATTTGAGCCCTTTGTTCATTATCTAAAAACTTCATATTATTTCCCCCCTAATACATCAAATACTGGAACATTGACAGCTTCTCTAAGACCTTTTAAGAATTCATCCTTTGGAAATTCATATCCATAAGGTGATTTTGGATTTGAAGTTATGCAAACCACAGTTATCTTATTTAGGACCTTTATGACCCCACCTTGCCTATGGAATCTATAAAGGCTTTCACTACTAATAAATAGCTTAGTACCATCTTCCACAAGAAAAGTTATATCTTTATATAGGTTAGTAGAAGTCATGATATTTTTAATAAGTTTGTCAGAAACTGCACCTTTAATAACTACATGGGATACTTGTTCACTCAAAGCTTCTACAATTTCTTTTGAAGCTTCTAGGGCAGTTAAAACCTCTAGTACTTTATAGGTACCATCCTTATAAATGATGCCTACAATTCCTGAATCACATATTTTTGTTGCGACATTTAAAATAGACCTATCTTGCTCATGGGGTAAACTTAATAGATCCATAGTATGTTTTGTCTCACTTATGACGGTCTTCATACTTCTTGATAGAGCGGCTCCTGTAGATAACACTGTAGCTTCTGTTATGGCGGGTGAAGCAAAGGTCTTTCTACTTAAAGCTCCATCTACTATTACAAGATCACACTGAAGACTTAATAATTGATCTTTTATATTGGTCATATATGAATTCACGGAAGGTCCTCCTAAATCCACATAACCATCACTTAAGGCTTTACAAATAACAACTTCTCCCATAGGAGTATTTATTCCTGTAGTTCTTACAATCTCTCTTGTGAAATCACTATTTAAAAGACATTGTTTGGCTGTAGCAATCGCAGTCCCCTTTTCAATATATATCTTAGGTTTCTCTGTAGCCGTAACCCTGTCTAACTCTTCACCATCTCTCCCTATAGAAGTTAGGCCAAGGGACACAGAGCCCCTAGCCTCCTTCAAGATATGGTTTAAAGTCGTAGTTTTTCCCACATTTTTATTCATACCTATAATAGATACACTTTTATATGGTTTCAATAACTTTAAAATTTCATTCATTAAGATCACTTCTAACTATATTCTAGTGAGCGTGTCTTTCGTTTCTTTCTAATCCTGTTGGTTCTAAAGCAAGTTTTTCACCGTTTAGAAGTCCTGCAACTCCAACTTTATGAACTGATTTCTTACCTGTACAAACATCACAAGTACATCCTGGAGTGTAGTTTGTTGGCTCAGAGTAAGTAGTTATAACTCCTTCAAAGTTTCTAAGTATTACTTTATCATGGCTTTGAGAAATTACATAGTTTGGCATAACTGGAGTTTTTCCACCGCCGCCTGGAGCGTCAACAACGAATGTTGGTACACAGTATCCAGAAGTATGTCCTCTTAATCCTTCAATGATTTCGATACCTTTAGAAACTGGAGTTCTGAAGTGCTCTAGTCCTAATGATAAGTCACATTGATAGATGTAGTAAGGTCTAACTCTGATTTTAACTAAATCGTTAACTAACTGTTTCATTGTGTGAACACAGTCATTTACTCCTCTTAGAAGTACTGATTGGTTTCCTAGTGGTATACCAGCATTAGCCATTCTCTCACATGCAGCTTTAGACTCTTCTGTGATTTCGTTTGGATGGTTAAAGTGAGTATTTAACCAGATTGGGTGGTATTTCTTTAACATATTTACAAGTCCATCAGTAATTCTTTGTGGCATAACTACTGGTGTTCTTGAACCAATTCTGATTATTTCCACGTGTGGTATTGCTCTTAATTTGCTGATGATGTACTCAAGTACTGAATCGTCAACTAGTAAAGCATCTCCACCTGATAATAGAACGTCTCTGATTACTGGTGTTTTGCTGATGTAATCTATAGCTTTATCTATTCTTTCCATTGGCATGCAGTCATCGCTTTGTCCTGCAAATCTTCTTCTTGTGCAGTGTCTGCAGTACATAGAACATTGGTCAGTTATAAGAAGTAATACCCTATCTGGATATCTATGAGTTAATCCAGGTACTGGAGAATCTGTATCTTCGTGTAGTGGGTCTTCTAAATCTGCAGCAGATTTATGAGCTTCTAATCCTGTTGGGATAGCTTGTAATCTTACTGGGTCATTAGGATTGCTTGGATCGATTAATGATAAGTAGTAAGGAGTTATAGCCATTCTTAAAGTTTCAAGACATTTTTTAGCTCCTTCTTCTTCTTCTGGAGTTAATGGAATATACTTCTTTAATTCATCTAAAGTTTCTATTCTGTTTTTTGTTTGCCATTTCCAGTCAAACCATTGTTCATCTGTAACGTTTGGAAATAATTCTTTTCTACGAGTTGTATTCATTAATTGTTACCCCCTATAATTTCACATTTATATATATTAATTTTATTAATTAATCAATTATAATCTACGGATTAAACGTATAATTCTTGGAATATAGCTCTTAGAGTTTCGTTTTCTCTTAACTCTTGTAATGTTATTTCAGCATGTCCTTTAGTATATCCGTTTCCTACTATCATAGTTACGTCTTTACCTACACCCTCAGCTCCTAAAGCAGCTTTAGTGAATGCTGTAGCCATTGAGAAGAAGTAAACTATACCGTCATCTTTAACTGGTAATATAGTTGACATTTCTGTGTTTTGAACGTTAACTATGTTGATAGATACATCAACTTCTTCGCCGTTGTTGTTAGCTAAAGCTAAGTTCATTACGTCGATAGCTTTAGTAGCATCTCCGATAACTATTTTCATGTTTAAGTTTAATCTTCTTAATCTTGCAGCTTCTTCTTCGTTTCTAACTAAACCAATAACGTTTCCTGTTGGTCCAACTCTTTTAACTGCTTCGTAGCAACATAACATTCCTGATTTTCCTGCTGCTCCTAATAAAAGAACTGATTGTCCTGGTCTAACTAATTTAGCAACTTGAGCTGGAGCTCCTGCTACGTCCAGTGCAGCTAGTGCTAAAGTTTCTTCCATATCTTCTGGAAGTTTAGCATATAATCCACTTTCGAATAATATTGCTTGACCTTTAATTTCTACTCTATCGATGTCTGGTTTAATGTCGATGATTTCTTCTATTTTAAGTGGAGTTAATGAAAGAGATACTAATGTAGAGATTTTATCTCCAACTTTAAGATCAGTTTTTCCTTCTAATGCAGCTCCTATTTTAGCTATTTTTCCGATAAGCATTCCGCCTGAACCAGTTACAGGGTTTTGCATTTTTCCTCTTTCTCCAACGATTTCAAGTATTTTTGCTTTTATTTTTTCTACGTCGTGTCCAGCTTCTTCTTCTATTTGTGTAAAGCTTGCTGAGTCAACGTTTAAAGCTTGAACGTCGATAAGTATTTCATTGTCATATATTTCCATTGTATTGTCTATTTTTAAAGCTGGTTGTGGTAATACTCCTGCTGGTGTTATTACTCTGTGAGTTCCATATTTACATCCTTTTTTCATTAAAAACACTCCTTTTTACTTTAGTCTCAATAAATTTTTTTCTACTTAATTATTGTTTATTATATTTTTAATCTTATACGTTAAAAATAACTTCTTATATTATGCTTCAAATTATAAAGCTTTAAGTCCTAATATTTCTCTTGCTTCTGCTGGGGTTGCAATTTCTCTTCCTAATTCTTTAGCTATTCTTACAGCTTTTTCAACTAGGTCAGCATTGCTTTCTGCCATAACACCCTTTGATAGGTATACGTTATCTTCAAATCCAACTCTTACATGTCCACCTTCTATCATAGACATTGCAGCTAATGGGAATTCATTTCTGCCTATTCCTGATACTGTGTAAGTGCTTCCTGCTGGAATACTTTCTTTCATAAATACAAAGTCTCTCATTCCAGCACTTATTCCACCATTAACTCCCATAACGAAGTTGAAGTGCATTGGTGCTTTTATAAATCCTTTTTTATGAAGTCTGATCGCCATGTCAATCATACCTTTATCGAATACTTCGATTTCTGGCTTAACGTTTAACTCGATCATTTTCTCCCCGAATTCTTTGATTGTGTTCTCTGTATTAACAAATATTTCGTCTCCACCAAAGTTACAAGTTCCACAGTCTAATGTTGCCATTTCTGGACTTAAATCAACTGGTTGAAGTCTTTCTTCATTGCTCATTCCTACAGCACCACCAGTAGATGGTTGAATGATAACATCTGGACATCTTCTTCTTATTTCAGCCATACAAGCTTCAAATCTATCTTTGTCTTGAGTTGGAGTACCATCATCTTTTCTAACATGAAGGTGGATTATACTAGCTCCAGCTTTATAACATTTTTCTGCCTCTTGACCAATTTCTTCTACTGTGTAAGGAACATTTGGATTTTGCTCTTTAGTAACCTCTGCACCACAAATAGCTGCAGCAATTATTAACTTTTCCATTTAAAATCCTCCTATATAGTTAATTTTTTAACAATATTTCTGCAAGAATTCTTGCACTTATTTACTTTCTCTTCTTATCTTTTGGTACTACGCATATTCCAGTTGCTTTACAAACAACTATTGGCTCTTCTAAAACGTCACAAGCTGAATCGTTGATTTCAGGTCTTGGAACTATTACTTTTCTAGCTTCAAAAGTCATTTTTCTTGATGTGTTTCCAACGTGTACGATTTCACCTACAGCTTCAATGTAATCTCCAGCAAATACAGGTGCCATGAATTCTACGTTTTCATAAGCTTTGAATAGACCTTCGTCTCCATCATTTTGTATTAATAATTCTGTAGCTACATCTCCAAATAATTGTAGCATTCTTGCTCCATCAACAAGATTTCCACCGTAGTGTGCATCATGTGCGCTCATTCTTAATCTGATTACTGATTTCATTTTCTTTTCCCCCTATAAAATAATCGTTTACTTTTTATTTATGTATAACTTTTTAGTATAAACAGATTTCTTAGCTTCTTTGAAGCTTAGAAATCGTTATCCAAGGACTTAGCAACTCTTTACTCTCACTTTGAAAAGTTTAGAGTATTAGAGATGATAGTCATGGGATAAAAAATATAGTAAATAAAAAATGGCGTTGAAAATATTCAACACCATTAGATAACTTGGTTAGTTAGAACTATCAATGCAATGAATATTTTTCATTCCATAAATAGCTCTCCATATAACATGGCAGTGATAAAACCTTGTGTCTTATCCCCAAGTAATACAAAATACCTTTGTATCCTTTCGGCCTATAAACAATTCACTGTAACATCAGAGGGTATTCTCCTTAGCATTTATCAGTTACCAATTTATAAGCGCCTCTACTTATGATTCAATATTAAATTTTTAAACAATTCAATATATTATTTATCATGTACCCATTATAAATCTAATATTTTAGAAATGCAATGGTTTTTTTAAAAAATTTTTAAATTAATATAAGTTTTTTGTAGATTTTGAATTTTACTTAACATTTCCTCGTTTTTCTTATACTTTTTTCAGTATACTCATAGTAATTTGTCCACCTAATCGTTTCCATAAGTCATCTATACTAGGAAATGAAGATATAAGATTACAAATTGATTCCTTGTAATCTTCATCACTCCATCGATAACCATAGTTTATACAATTAATTATATATCTTCTAAAAAAACTTTTTAAACTATTTCTGAAACAAACAATTTTATATTCATTATATTTATTACCTAGTATTAAGTATAATTTTCTTTGATGACTTAAATTTATAATTAAACTTAATGTTTTTTCATCATAATAATTAAAGTGAAAAGGATAGTACTTTTCTTTTATATCATCTTTCATTCTTATAATCAAGTGCCCTGAAATTACTTTATTACTTTTTACATAAGCACTTTTGAAATTAAACTCCATAGAATTAGGAAAATATATAAAATCTTTAAAGTCATCTTTAATTATTATACAAGTCAACTTTTTATTATGAACCTTTTGTTCCGTTAAAGCAGATACCCCCAAGGGTAGGTCTTTAAGCATATCTTCTATAGGTCTCACTTTAATTTCACCCACTTTTGAGCTATTCAATACTTAAAACCTTAAATTTCTCCTCATAATTTACTGCCTCTAATACCTTATTAACTATGTTGTCGCTAACTACTCCAACTCCACCTAAAACCAATACTTGATCGGATTTTATTCCTTTTATCGCTGCTAAAACTTTAGGATAATAAGTTCCTGATTCCTCCATAAGAATTATTGGAGAAGAAGTTAAGGCAGCTATTGGTGCTCCTACTAATCCATCTGGAAAATCTATTCCTGATGCTAAATAAATTTTGTTTAAATTAATCTTTCCTTTAAAATAATTAAAAACCGCTGTATTAGTTTCATATCTATCAATTCCACTAATTCTTTCAGGACTTTTATAATTAGCCATATTAGAGTTTGATATCACACCATCCCCACCTATAACATAAGTTTTAGGTATGCTATTATTTTGAATGAACTTTTTATTATAACTGTTATATTCATTCACATCTGTTAACAATATAGGCATTCCTAGTTTTGCCGCCACCGGAGCTATTGATAGAGAATCGGCAAAACTTACCCCTGAAGCCAAAACAACTCCATTAGATGTTCCAATATGCTCAGCTACTTTTACAGCTGTTTCATACCTATTGATACCACCTAATCTTTTAACATCAATGCCCATTCCCTTTAACTGGGATTGTACATTTTTAGATACAACTCCATCTCCACCAACTATGTAAGCTACAGAAGGCTTCAATCTATTTACCTCATTGGACACTACAGTAGATAATGCACTCTGTTCTGTTAGCAATATAGGAGCATTATACTTTTTAGCTAAAGGTGCCGCACTTAGCGCATCAGGATAATCCGCTCCACACACTAGTACTATGGTTTTACTTCCACTAGGCCATCCCTGTTTAGATGTTTCTACAGCAGTTTCATATCTAGTGCTCCCACCTAATCTTATTTTTACTGCATCTGCTTCTACTCTATTATTAATACTAAAGGCTATTGCCCCCATTATACTTATAGCTACAATTGAACTGATAACTCTTCCTTTCTTCTTCATATAACCCTCCCCATTAATTAATTTAGTATTCATCTTCATACTATCTATTTTATATTATGTGCTTCAAATATAAAATAGATTTTTACAAATCAATATAGATTTTTACAATTTTCCATAAAATCTTATAAAAAAAATCATGCTAAAACTTAATTCTAACACAATTTTCCATGAATTTATATATATTATGCTGATAACTTCTCTCTTATCTCAATATTCTTTTTATTACATTTTCTATATATGAACCAATAAACTAATCCAATACAAACTGCACCACCAATAATATTTCCTATGGTTACAGGAATTAGATTGTCAAAAATTCCAACTATAGTTAAATTATCTAATTTTTCAACAGCTACATGAGATGCTTCAACAAAAGCTGAATTTGTTTTTGCAAGCAATCCTATAGAAAAGTAATACATATTAGCTACGCAGTGTTCAAAACCTGCTATAACAAAAGCAAATATCGGAAAGAAACCCATGAATATTTTTCCTGTTACATCTTTAGCTGCATAGGAACCCCATACACATACACATACTATGACATTACATAATATTCCACTTGCAATTGCAGGCACAAAACCCATACTTGCCTTAGCTGCCGCTACCTTAATAGCATAGCCTCCAACGTTTCCTGTTGATAAAAGACCTGATTCAAAAACTAGTATTGCTACAAAAGCAGCTCCAATAAAGTTTCCTATCCAAACAAGTGCCCAATTTTTAAACATTTGGCCTGTTGTTATCTTTTTTTCAGCCCAAGCTACACTTAATAATGAATTTCCTGTGAACAATTCTGCTCCACATATTAACACTAAAATTAATCCAACTGGAAATACTATACCTGCCACAAATTTCTGTAATCCGGGATCACTAATTCCATGTGATGCTACTGATGATGCATATGCCCCTAAAGCTATAAATACTCCTGCTAAAATACCTAAAAATAAAGTTTGCACACATTTATTATTAGCCTTTTTTACTCCAACCTGTTCTACATAATTAGTAATTTCATCAGGTGAAAGCATTTTTTTATCCATTAGAAGTTCCTCCAGTATTTCTACATTTTAATTTGTTTTTTTACTTTCCACGTTAATTATATTGAAGCCTACACAAGGTGTCAACAGGTTTCCCCTTAATAAAACCTTGAAAAAATCCACCTCAAAAATTTATCTGTATATTTTAAATATTACAATAACTTTTATGAAATTTCATATACTCTTACATGTATATCGGTATGCATGTTTACAATTTAGACATAAAAAAAGTGGCCTGCGCCACGTTCCTAACGGTAAAACCCATAAAACGTAAAAATCTATACTTTCCTATAAATCAAAAAAATATTACCTAGTAAACCAGGTAATATTAAAAACTCCAATTTCATTCCATGATAAGTTTTCATTTATACTTTCGCTTTCAAAGGTATTCTTAAGCATGTTTTTAAGTTTCATAGAATTTCCATTGAGTTTTTTCTTCATTTCCTCATTTTCTTCTTCTATAAACTCTTCATTTTTTACTAAATAATTTCCTTCTTGGCTATATATAACTAGTTCATCACCCTCATATACCATGTCTCCATTTATTTCATAGGGCTTAACGGTCTTAAAAACACCCTTTATTTTACCATTTTCAATTTTTCCTCTATATAAATATTCACATTGAGTTAATTTTTCCTTATCAAAACTAAAGGTAATAAAAGCTATCTCATCCTTTTTAGGAGATACTTTTCCCTTTAATAAAACTTCTCCACTATCTTCTAAACTAATTATCTGTGTATCATTAAAGTATATATTAGTAACTCCATTACTAGCTCTACCATAAACTAGAGTATTACCTTCATTAAGAACATCTATTAAGATTCCTTCGCAGGAATTCAAAAGCTCTAAATTATCTGCATCATAAATTAGATATTTACTTGTGGTAGGATCTATATATAAATGAACTACTAATTTATTATTCATCCATGATATATTAGATATTTGATTTCCCCCTATATCATTTATTTGTAATACTTTATATTCTTCATCTTTCATACTATATATATTTATTCTATCTTTCTCATCTAAATATTTAAAAGCTATATTACTCCAGTCATTACTTAAAGCAGAAAGTTCTTTCAGCCTATGCAAATCTCCTACCCCTTCTAAATATTCCTCATCCTCATCAAAAATATATATATTG
This sequence comes from Clostridium sp. UBA4395, assembly GCF_002390995.1. Taxonomy (NCBI): domain Bacteria; kingdom Bacillati; phylum Bacillota; class Clostridia; order Eubacteriales; family Clostridiaceae; genus Clostridium; species Clostridium sp. UBA4395. Next base: position 10,294 of record NZ_DGRF01000037.1, on the reverse strand, counting down.
TTGTTTTTTTCTATTACAGCACTTGTATAATTGTTTATAATTGGATCTCTCTCTTCTTCAATATTGAATTTACATCCAACTAAAATAAAAAGGGTGCTAATTAGTGTTATTGCTACGACAAATATTTTTATTTTATTAACTTTTCTAATTTTTTTTCTATAATTCAACACTACCCCTCCTTATTTACACATCAAATACCCTAACTATTATACTACTTGCAAATATTCTATTCAATATTATCTACTAATGTATATATATTGTTTAATCATTGTTTTTATTTCATTTAAATTTACTACATATATTAAAAATATCATCCCCATAAAAATATACGAAGCAACCTTCAACTTAGAACTTATTTTTTATATTTTTATTAATATATTTTATCTACTTTATAAAAGAAATATAAAAATTTCTTTTATAACTAAATACAAAATAAAAAAATAAAAAATCAGGTATATAGTCTTAATCTTTTAATACTATATACCCAATTAAATTATTCAATTATGATTTATTTATTTAATGCTTTTTCAATAACAGATTTTATTAATTCATCCTTTGGTATATATGGAAGAGTTATATGATCTGTTCCTTGATTCTTCTCATTATATTCCATACTTGTTTCAATAGAATGTGGATTTCTTGCCCAAGCTCTTCTAGCAACTCCACCCATAACATCCCATGCCATAGATGATTTTATAATATTATCAACTCTTTCGCTACCATCAAGAACTAATCCAAATCCTCCATTGATTGACTTACTTGTTCCAACTCCTCCACCATTGTGAAGAGCAATTAAGCTCATTCCTCTTGCTGCATTTCCTGCAAAGCATTGGATTGCCATTTCAGCCATCATGTTACTTCCATCTTTTATATTAGAAGTTTCTCTAAATGGAGAATCTGTACCACTTACATCATGGTGATCTCTTCCAAGCATGATTGGTCCAACTTCACCTTTTCTTACAAGTTCATTAAACTTAAGAGCAATATCCATACGACCTTGTGCATCTTGATATAATATTCTAGCTTCTGTACCAACAACTAATTGGTTCTTTTCAGCATCTCTAATCCAAATGTAGTTATCTCTATCTTGTCCTCTTCTATTTGGATCAATACATTCCATTGCAGCATGGTCTGTTTTTATTAAATCTTCATGTTTATGACTTAAGCATACCCATCTAAATGGTCCATATCCATAGTCAAACAGCATTGGTCCCATGATATCTTCAACATAAGAAGGATAAATGAATCCATCCTTTTCATCTACACCATTTTTAGCTATGTCTTTTCCACCAGCATCATAGATTGCCTTCATGAATGAGTTACCATAATCAAAGAAGTAAACTCCCTTAGCAACTAACTTTTTAATTATGTCGTAGTGTTTTAATAAGGTCATATCTACAAGCTCTTTAAATTTTTCTCTATCTTCTTTTAATAGTCTAGTTCTTTCCTCAAAAGAAATTCCCACTGGTGCATACCCACCATCATATGCAGCATGGCAAGAAGTTTGGTCTGATAATAAATCTATATGAATATCATTTTCTAAGATGTATTCAAGTAAATCAACGATATTTCCATGATATGCTATAGAGATAGACTCTTCATTTTTAGCCTTTTCCTTAGCAACTCTTATAACTTCTTCTAAATCACTTGATGCCATGGAAACCCAACCTTGATCAAGTCTTGTTTTAATTCTTGAATAGTCAACCTCTGCTACAATTCCTACTCCATTAGCTATTTCTATAGCTTTAGGTTGAGCACCACTCATTCCACCAAGACCAGAAGTTACAAATATCTTACCTCTTAAATCTCCATCATCAGCCACTCCAAGCTTTAATCTTCCTGCATTTACTATAGTGTTGAAGGTGCCATGAACTATACCTTGAGGTCCTATATACATCCAACCACCAGCTGTCATCTGTCCATAGTTAGCTACTCCTAGTTGAGTTGCTAAATGGAAATCTTCTGGATTATCAAACATACCAACCATTAAACCATTAGTAGTTATTACCCTTGGAGCAGTTTTAGAACTTCTAAATAATCCTAATGGATGACCACTCTCTACTACTAAAGTTTGTTCATCTGTCATATTCTCTAGGTATTTTTTAATAAGTCTATATTGCATCCAGTTTTGGCACACTTGTCCTGTTTCACCATAAGTAACAAGTTCATAAGGATATAATGCCACATCAAAATCTAAGTTGTTATCTATCATTACTTGGAAGGCCTTACCCTCTGCGCAATTTCCTTTATATTCATCTATAGACTTACCACTTAATTTTCCTTCTGGTCTAAATCTATATCCATATATTCTTCCTCTTGTCAAAAGCTCTTCCATAAACTCTGGAGCTAATTTCTCGTGAAGATGTTCTGGAACATATCTTAAAGCATTTTTAAGAGCTAACTCAGTTTGTGCAGGTGTTAAACTATAACCTCTGTCAGGGGCTCTTCTAATTCCTTCTTGAAACTTAGGTATTTCTGGTAATTCATCATCTAACTTTATTACCATCTTATTTTTAATATCAATGTTATTAATCATAATTTTCCTCCTATTTCTATAAAAAATCTATCCGATGGCTACCCGCTCTAATATTCCTATCTTTTTTAAAGTAGGAATAAAGACCAGCTACGTCCCTAGATAACGATTTCTAAGCTTCGAAGAAGCTAAGAACTCTGTTTATTAAGCCTCTCCATTAAAAGGTTCATTTAATTCCTCAGTGCCCTTTAGAATAAATCTACCATTTTTAATTACTTCAATAACTTCTTCATCCTTTGTTATAGCATTTATAAACTCTAAGCTATCGTAAGGTATAGTTATATCCGTATGACATTGAGTATATGCACTCTCTATATCAGTTTTTCTAAGAATAGATTTTTCATTATCCTTAGCAATTATTTCTTTTCCATCAAAAGCATTATATACTCTTTCATCTTCACTATAAGAATAACAAGTATCACCCACTGCAAAGTGTGGTCCCATCTTTTCTCCAATAAGGATAGGAAGTATAGGTACTATATTATGCTTCTGTGCTATAACATATGCTAAGGTGTTTGTACCTATTGCAAACTCACCAAGAGGTAAAGTTTTATTTGGGAACAACAGATTTTCCTCTACATACTTTTTATTTTTAGATTCTTCATCAAAATTAGAACAGTTATATTCAGCTATATATCCATCCTTAAATAAAAGTTCTAAGTTTATATATTTAAGGCCATCTAGGAAGATTTCTTCTAGATGTAGAAGTCCATTTGTTCCTTTTAACATTGGAGATGTAAATACCTCTCCAACTGGTATATTTACAGTAGCAATACAGTTTTCAAAGTTCGTTTCCTTTTCAGGATTGTTGATTTCCTGCATTTTAACCTTTATATCTGTTTTATTTCCATTGCAGCCCTTAACATGGATAAACTCACCCTTATCTAAAGCCCCAATAATATCATTTTGGATTCTTTCCCACTTATCTGAATCAAGAGTATTTATCTTCATAGTATCTGCAAAGATTTCCTCAAAATTCTCTCCTATTTCTGGACTAGGGAAAGCTATAATTGTAAAGGTTGTTTCCTTAGATGGCATATATTTATCTTGAACACTTCTAAGTCTTACCGCTGCATTTTGGTAAACCTTACTTTGTTCTTCACTTAATTTTAATGCTGTATTCTTACTTTCAGGTGCAAAAGGAACCTCTCCAAAGCTTTCAATAACCGCTACTCCAGAATACTTTCCTAAGCCTTCTTTAAATTTTTCAAAAGTAGCTGTAAATCTTTCTTCTCTAATTTCTGCATAGTTTTTACTGAAGAATAAAGCATTATCAAATCTATGATCATAAGTAAACTGTTTATTTGCTTCAGTAGATTCTACCATTGCAAGGACAGGTGTTAAGTTGTATTTACCAAACTCCTTTATAACCTCTTTAACAATAGCCTCTTGACCAACAAAGTATATTAGTCTAACTGTAGACTTAATAGTGTAATCCTTCTTTTCTCTTATAAAGCTATCCATATATCCTTTAACCATGGTATACGCAATCTTGTTTACATCTTCATAGGTAGACAAAAATTTAGCTGTCTTTATTTCATTATCAGTTATATATTTTCCGTACTTAAATAGGTATCTTAAATCTTCTGCATTTGCTTCATCAACTATAGTTCTGTAATAACCCTTGGTATCTAAAGCTATATTATTAACCTTTTCCTCAGCTTCCATGTCTAAAATGCTAACTTCAAAATCCCTTATAATCTCCATTAAACCATTAGCATTATCACCATTTTTAACTACATAAGCATAGGCATCTGTAAATAATTGTAGTAACTTTTCTATCTTGTCAGTCTTATGAGAAAATACTAAAGATATACATTCATTTAACCTATTATATAAATATGTAGCTATTTGCCCCATTTCTTTTCCTAGCTCTTTCACTGCATAGTCTGGGTTGCCGTAACTTGCTTTATAGTTGTCACCTATTAAGTCACTATAAATTTCATGATTTTCTTTTAAAAGTTCATCAAAGTCTTTCTTTTGAAAATACTCATCATTTAACTTTTCTTCTAAACTACATATTGAATATAGTTTTTCCCCCGTTGTCTTAAAGAAAGTTAAATAATTTTTCCCCTGAGTATTTATTAAAGATACTTCTTTTACTCCATTAAGATTACAAATGTTCTTCATTTTATCCCCCACCCTTCTAAAAATATCCATAACAAAAACGTATCATATTCAGAAAATTAATACAATACTTTATGCGATTTTTGTTATCGGGGTAAAGTGCTAAAAGATTAAATTCTACCCCAAAAATGTTTCCTTAAATTAAATTTATATTTAATTACTATGTTTAGTGCAGTTCTCACAATCCCCAGAACAATTTAAACAATGGGTTTCTAATATACTCTTTAAAGAGCTGGAGCTACTACTATGAGATTTTGCTATGCTTATATTCTTTCTTGCTGCCTCTTGCATAGCTGCATTAACCATTTTATGAGATACTGTGTTAGTAAACATTACTAATAAATCTGGACATCCTATTTGAGATTTAAAGCGACCTGGCATTTGTGTAAACACCTTCGCCTTACAATTATATTTATCACAAATCTTTTTATATTCACAAACCATCCTATCATGACCGCCAATTATTACTATACTCATTTCTTTACCTCCTAAAATTTATATTATTTTATATAAGCTCTTATGTATATATCACTATGCGCTTCTAGGATTTTAAAATATTTACATGTTATAATAAGAAATTTTAAAATGCCTCAATGTTATAATTTTGTGTATTTATGATGTTAACTAGTTAAATAGTTATATAGTTAGCTTCGGCTTACCTACTACTAAAATAAAATTAGGTAAAATGATAACTACTTTTAAGAAAGAAAGTTAGCTATTGCTTACTCAGCTATAAAAAGATAAGTTAGCATCAACTAACTTATCTTTCAGTCTACTACTAAAACTATGTTGTGTCAATATAACTTTAGTATAAAGTTCTTATCCTAATATTATCAAGTTGCAATAAAATACAAAAATTCCTTCTACTTGTAATCATCAAACTAATTGATCTTTTCTCATTAAAAATTCCAAAGCAATTTTATTTCTATTTAATATATTTTCATGGTGGTCATAATCATCCCAAACCATTACTACATTTTCTTCTCCTATATGTTCCTTAAATATTTCATAGGACATACTAGAGAACTTAGGCATGTCCTTCTGAATTGTAGTCTTGCTATATCCCTCCTTTTTTCCAGCAATAATAATAAGTCTAAAATCATCATTTACTAAACTTTCTTCCTGAATAAATTTAATCCATCCATCATACCATTGAGATGCACATATACTTGCTACCCTACTATAATTATCATTTTTGAAAACTGAATATAAAGAAATCAAAGCTCCAAGAGAATGTCCCATAATTTTTCTATCATTCTTATTACTGCTTACTCTAAACTCTTTTTCAATATAGGTTTGTAAATCACTTATTAAAAATTCTAAGTATTCATCCCCCTTGCCTTCAAATGGATGAAATCTTTTATGGTTAGATTCTGCTGCCCAAGGGGTATATTCATCTAATCTGTCAAAAGGTGTAATTCCAATTATTATATGTTCCTCTAAAGATTTATTTTCAAATTTATCTTCTATTTCATCAATTATTCCGCCTAAAAACTTTCTAAATTTATCACCATCATGAACATAAACTACAGGATATTTTTTATCAGATATATCATACTCCCATGGTAAATACATAAAAATCTCTCTATCAAAAACTGTCCTCGTTAAAATTCTTCCTCGCATATCTTCTACCCTTTCTTTAACTTGCTTGGAGTAACTCCAAAACTTTTTTTAAATAACCTACTAAAATAGAATTCATCATTATAGCCAATCTTTTTAGAAACTTCCTTAACTGCAAAACCTTCATTTAATAACTTGAATGCAGCAGTCATTCTGCATTGGATTAAATAATCTATAGGACGAATATTTAAATACTTATTAAATAAGTATGATATTCTATTAGATTTCTCTCCATATTTTTCTGAAAGCGTGCCTAATGTAATCTCTTCCATATAGTTTTGTGAAATAAATTCACTTACATCTATGGTAAAATCTTTTTCACTTAATCTCTTTTTGTAGCTATGATCAGTGAAGAGTTCTCTTAAAAATAATGAGGTTTGTATTTGAAGATTTACTTTTGATGTTAATTGTTGTTTTAAAGATATTTCTTTAAGCTCATACAAGGATTTCAACATCTCGTCATAATTTATTACGTCAAATTCGAAGGTTGAATTCATATAAGAATCAGGCTTAATACATTTATCTGCCATATAATAGATATTCATATATTCAAATTCTTCATCTCCTAAAACCTTAAAGGATATGTTTTTATTTTTGCATCCATGAATCACCTTTCCTCTTTCCGCAATATAGACCTCATTATCAAACTCTATTTGGGCTCTTCCTCTTATAGTAAAAATGAATGCTGAGAGATTAGTTGTATACCCAATTTTCGATGACATAGAATTCTTGACAAACCTTTCTATTCTAAAAACTTCAAAAGTATTTTTTCTAAATTCTTTTAATAAATTACCTTTATTAACATTTTTCAAGTAAATAGACTCCTTTCATTACATATAACTTTAAATAATTGTCCATGTTTTTATTTTAGTATATTCTATTACGATTTTTTCTATATTATAATAGTTAATGAAATTGATAATTATTATCATTTAATTCTCTAGAATAAGTTTACCTCTTTTTTAGTAGGAGTTCAAGAAAGGATGTTAAATGTGAAAGATATTTTAAATGCTTCTTATGAGAAAAACCAAAAGATAAAAAAATCCTTCAATTTATTTATCTTAGGCTTAATTATATTATTATTTATTTCTGTAATTTTATCAGTATCCTTTGGTTCACTTAGAATAAAACCTTCTGTATCCTATAGCATAATATTAAATGAATTATTGGGATTATCCTTAGGTGATGCTGAAGTAAGTAATATATCTACTTATAATGTTATTTGGTTAATTAGAATGCCTAGAGTTTTACTTTCAATTGCTGTTGGAGCTGGACTTGCTGTATGCGGAACAATAATGCAAGCAACTGTTCAAAATCCTCTAGCTGAGCCATATATTTTAGGAATTTCTTCTGGTGCATCACTAGGTGCAACCTTCTCTATAATGTTAGGATTGGGCTCATTTAGTCTCTTTTCCATAAGCAATGTATCATTTTGGGCATTTTTAGGTGCTTTAAGTGCCTCTATCTTGGTATTGGTATTATCCTCAATGGGAAATAAAATGTCATCTTCCAAATTAGTCCTTTCGGGAACTGTAGTCAGTGCATTATGTACATCTTTATCTAATTTTATAATTTCTATTGCTAGTAATGCTGAAGGTATGCAAACGGTAAAATTCTGGACAATGGGTTCTTTGGCAACTGCTAAGTGGCAAAATATAGGTTTTGTAATTTTAGCTGTAACTATATGTTGTTTATTTTTCTTAACTCAAGGAAGAACTTTAAACTTAATGTTAATGGGTGATGAAGCATCAATGACTTTAGGGCTTAATTTAAATTTATACAGAAAAATTTATATGATAATCACATCATTACTAACAGGTATTTTAGTAGCTAATTGCGGGATTATAGGCTTTGTAGGATTAATAATCCCCCATATTTCAAGATCTATAGTTGGGTCTGATCATAAAAGGCTAATCCCAACTTCAATACTTTTAGGTTCTATATTCTTAATTTGGGCTGATGTTTTTGCTAGAATAATCATCCCTAATGCTGAATTATCCATTGGTATTATTACTGGTTTAGTTGGAGCACCATTCTTTGTTTACATTCTATTGAGAAAGGGCTTCGGATATGGAGATAAGTAGGTGATTTTAATGGATTTGAAAATTAAAGAATTAAAAGTCAATTTATCGAAAAAAGAAATTGTAAAAGGAATTGATTTAGCAGTTACAAGTAATAAGTTCATAGGCTTAATAGGTCCAAATGGGAGTGGGAAATCAACATTATTGAAGGCTGTTTATGGTGTAATAAAGCCAACCTTTGGAGATGTTTTTATATCTGATAAGGATATAAAAAATTACAACAAAAAATCTCTTGCTAAAACTCTTGGAGTAGTTAGCCAATTTAATAATATTAACTTTGATTTTAAAGTTATAGATATAGTTCTAATGGGTAGGGCTCCTTATAAAGGTTTATTAGAGCAAGATAATAAAACTGATTATGATATGGCACTTAAAGCTTTATCTCAAGTTGGAATGATTGATTTTGCTCAAAAAAACTTCAGCCTATTATCTGGAGGTGAAAAGCAAAGGGTTATATTAGCTAGAGCAATAACTCAAAATCCTAAAATATTAATTTTAGATGAGCCCACTAATCATCTAGATATAAAGTATCAACTGGAAGTTATGTCAATAGTTAAAAATTTAAATATATGTGTTTTAGCTGCTTTGCATGATTTAACATTAGCTTCTCAATTTTGTGATGAACTTTATGTTTTGAAAGATGGAGTTATTGTGTATAACGGGATTCCAAATGAAGTTATAACAGAAAAAACAATTAAAGAAGTATATGATGTTGAATCTATTGTTCACATAAATCCAGCTACTAAAAAGCTTTCTATTGAATACTTACCACCATCATTACATTAAACAAAAACTATAACTAATTATTCTATTATATAAAAATTAAAACTTTTAATATGAAAATCGAGAGGAGAATTATCATGAATAAAAAAACTTTACTTTTACTTACATCATTAGCTCTATCTGCTGTAGTCTTTGTAGGCTGCAGTAATAAAACTGAAAATGTAGACTCACCATCAAAGCAAGAGCAAACTAGCACTTCTACAACTACATCAACTAATAAAACAACTTATCCAATAACCTTTGATGCTTTTGATTCTGAAGGAAATGTGTACAAACAGACTTTTAATGAAGCTCCAAAGAAAGTTATAACTAATAATCAAACTTCAACTGAACTACTTTTAACTTTAGGGTTAAAGGATTCTATAATTGGAACAGGTGACTTAGATACTCCTATGTTAGAAAATTTAAAAGCAGACTACGAATCTATACCTGCAATTGCTAACAAAGGTGATGTTGCTAAAGAAGTTGTTGTTGGCTCAGGTGCAGATTTAGTAATTGGAAGATCTGCTTCATTTAAAGATGATAGATATGGTTCAATACCAAGTTTAAATGAAGTTGGTATTAATACTTACGTTCAATTGGCAAGTAAAATGAATGCCCATATTTCTTTAGACACAATTATTCAAGATGTTAGGAACGTAGGTACTATGTTCGATGTTCAAGATAAAGCTAATAAATTAGCTGACTCACTTCAGAATTCATTTGATAACATTAAATCAAAAGTTCCAACCACTAGTGAAAGAAAAAAGGTTATGCTAATAGTTAATTATAATGGAGAATCCTTTACTGCTTATGGTGCTAATGCTTCATTACAAAAGGAAATGTTAAATGTGTTAAATTCGGATAACGTTATTGAAAAAGGGGGTTCTATATCATTAGAAAATATAATTTCTTCTAACCCTGACCATATTGTTTATGTAACAGCAAATAAAAATGCTTCAGTAGATGTTGATGCCATAGATAGGCTATTAGCAGAACCTACACTTCAAAGTGTTGAAGCTATAAAGAATAAAAATATCGTTTCTGTTGAATACACTGAACTTATGGGATATGGCTACAGAACCTTCGATTGCTTAGAAAAATTAGCTAAAGACTTCTATCCCGAAATATTTAAAAGCTAAAATGTAAAAAATGGGGGCGTCGCAAAATA